>JAFVAA010000214.1 GCA_017476305.1 Lachnospiraceae bacterium | reverse complement strand
CAGCGTTTTGGTACAGACCAGATGCTTTCAGTGCTGAATCATCATAAGGATGCTTCTCCGGAAGAGCTGCTTGAAAATATTAAGGGAGAAGTGGACCGGTTTACCGGGGAGGGAGAATCCTTTGATGATATTACTTTGATGAGCTTTGTATGGCATGGTTTGGAGTAGAATTTACCCGCTAAGGGAAATACCGCTAGCGAATATAAATTATGATGGTGCTTTAAAAAGGAGTATAGGAATTTACTATGAAGGATTTTTTATTACAATCTGCTAAGAAGTGTGGGATAGAGCTGTCTGCGGAGATGCTTGGGAAATTTCAGGTTTTTTATGAGGAACTCATAGAGACGAATAAAACTTTGAATCTGACGGCGATTACAGAGGAGAAGGATGTGGTTTTAAAGCATTTCATAGATAGTATGGCGATTTCGAAATTCTATGGACTTTCGGGAACTTCCGTGATAGATGTGGGAACGGGTGCCGGTTTTCCGGGATTGCCCTTAGCGATTTTATATCCGGAGACAAAATTCGTGCTTTTAGATTCTCTGAAAAAGAGGCTGCATTTTATAGAGGGTGTTCTGGAAAAATGCGGGATAGATAATGTGGAGCTGATTCATGGAAGGGCAGAGGATTTCGGAAGAGAGGAAAGGTACCGGGAAGGTTTTGATTTTTGTGTGTCGAGAGCGGTGGCAGCCCTTCCTGTGCTTTTAGAGCTCTGTACCCCGTTTGTGAAGGTGGGGGGACTTTTTCTCTCCTATAAGAGTGAGCGTCTGGGGGAGGAGCTTAGGGCAGCAGAGCGTGCGATGAGGGTTTTAAACTGCAGGGTGGCAGCAGAGTATGAATATGAGCTTCCGGATACCGATTTTTTTCGGGTATATGCAGCATTTGAAAAAGAGAAAAATACACCGGGGAAATATCCGAGGCAGGCGGGGAAACCGAAGAAAAATCCGCTGTAGACTTTTATCTGTCCGTTTCTAATGGGATTTAATTCTGTTACGGAGTATCGTATTCGCAGATGGAACGGCTGTGAATAGCAGCAACAGTCTTGAGTCATAATGGGTTTTTATGTCGAAAAATTTTCATAAAATTTTTTATTTTATGAAAATTTTTTTGATATGATGAATATTATACAAAATATAGTAGAAAAAATGCGTTAGAGAAACTATATCTTGTAAAAGAGGCGCATGAAAATACTTTGACACATTGACAAAAAAATTATACAATGAAGATTAGTGGTTACTGTTTACCGTCATTTCGTTCATTCGAACGGAAGTAATGTTATGGCTAAACGAAAGGATATTGGTTCATAGGGAGAACAGGAATTATAAAAGTTTTAAAAGTAAGAAGCACAGGTTGATTTTAGGAACTGTCACAAATTTAAACCTGCTATTTTGCAAGCTGAAATGCTTGCGTAAAAGGTATTTCTGCTTGCAAAATGTTGCAGGTTATTTTGTGACAGTTTCTTAGAGAAGAACAAAGGGGAAACAAATGGGACGAGTGATTGCGATATCGAATCAGAAGGGCGGCGTCGGGAAGACGACGACAGCTATCAATTTATCTGCATGTCTGGCAGAGAAAGGAAAAAAGGTGCTTGTCATCGACATTGATCCACAGGGAAATGCGACGAGTGGTCTGGGGGTAGATAAGACGAAGGTGGATCATACAAGCTATGAGCTTTTTCTGGGGGAAACGACGATATGGGAGGCGATTCAGCCGTCGGTCTGTGACGGGCTTCGGGTGGTTCCATCGGAAAGGGGCTTAGTGGGTGCTGAGATCGAATTGATTGGTGTAGAAGAAAGAGAATTTATTCTGAAAAAAGAAGTGGATAAGGTTCGGAATAATTATGACTTTGTTTTGATTGATTGTCCGCCTTCTCTAAATACGCTGACAGTAAATGCGATGACGACGGCAGATACTGTGCTGGTTCCAATCCAGTGTGAATACTATGCTTTAGAGGGGCTTAGTGAGCTTTTATATACGATTGAGCTCGTGAAGGAGCGGTTGAATCCGGGACTGGAGATGGAGGGAGTCGTGTTTACGATGTACGATGCCCGGACGAATCTTTCTTTGGATGTGGTGGAAAATGTGAAGGAAAATCTGGAGTACAATATTTATAAAACGATTATTCCGAGAAATGTCAGGTTGGCAGAAGCACCGAGCCATGGCTTACCAATCAATTTATATGATTCGAAGTCTGTGGGGGCAGATGGATACATGAAGCTGGCAGATGAGGTGATTGAAAGGAGAGTAGGCTGATGGCAGGAAAAAGAGGACTTGGCAAGGGACTGAATACATTGATTCCGGAGGCAAAGACGTCGGAGGGAACGGAAGAAAAGAAGGCAGTAAAGGAAGTCAGTAAAGAGGTCGTAAAGGAAACGGATAAGATTGATATCAATAAAATCGAGCCAAATGCGAATCAGCCGAGAAAGGTGTTTAATGAGGATGCACTGCAGGAGCTGGCAGATTCCATCAGGCAGCATGGGCTGATTGAACCTTTGATTGTGCAGGAGGGGAGTAAGGGCTTTTATCAGATCATCGCCGGGGAGAGAAGATGGCGTGCGGCAAAGATTGCGGGCTTAAAGGAAAT
>JAFVAA010000213.1 GCA_017476305.1 Lachnospiraceae bacterium | reverse complement strand
TCCCTTATCAGTCTCATCGCACGCATATTGATTTCCCGATAACCCTTTGCCGCATTGTGGATGGAGCTTCTCGATTTTGT
Organism: Lachnospiraceae bacterium; assembly: GCA_017476305.1. Classification (GTDB taxonomy): domain Bacteria; phylum Bacillota; class Clostridia; order Lachnospirales; family Lachnospiraceae; genus Butyribacter. Next base: position 1,767 of record JAFVAA010000213.1, on the reverse strand, counting down.
GAAGGCAGGCGGGTCTAAGATGACAACATTAAAGCTCCTGTTCTCCCGCTCAAGCTGCGGCAGCAGCTCAAACACATCGGCACACTGAAAGTGCACGATATGTTCCAGATGATTTAATTTGGCATTTTCGTTTGCCTGTGCGATGGCAAGTTCCGATGCATCCACGCCGGTCACGCTTGCGGCGCCTGCCTTTCCGGCATTGAGTGCAAACGAACCCGTATGTGTAAAGCAGTCGAGTACCTTCGCCCCTTTACACAGCTTTCTTACTGCCAGACGATTGTATTTTTGATCTAAAAAAAATCCGGTCTTCTGTCCATCCTTCACGTCTACCAGATATTTCACCCCGTTTTCGAGAATCTCCACCTCTGTATCAAAGGGTTCACCCAGAAACCCCTTTACCAGTTCCAGGCCCTCCTGCTTCCGTACCTTCGCGTCACTCCGCTCATAAACACCACGGATTTCCACCCCATCCTCTGAAAGAAGCTTTTTAAGCAAAGAAACAATCCTTTCCTTATACCGGTCAATCCCTAAAGCCAGAGACTGCACCACCAGTACATCCGAAAATTTATCAATGACAAGCCCCGGTAAAAAATCCGCCTCCCCAAAAACAATCCTGCAGCTGGAGGTATCCACCGTCCGCTTCCGATACTCCCAGGCATCCCGAAGTCTTTTTTCGAAAAACGCATCATCCACCTCCTGCCCGGTATTTCTTGTCATCAGACGGATTCTGATTTTCGAATGACGATTGATAAACCCCTTTCCCAGCGGATAGCCGTCAAAATCCCGCACCAGTACCATATCCCCATCCTCAAAGCTTCCCATAATGGAATCAATCTCATTATCAAAAATCCATGCACCGTCACTTTTCACAGTACGGCCTTCCCCTTTTTTCAAACTCACAACTGCTTCACCCATAAAAACCTCCATTTTAAAAACTCTGCCTTTTTATTCCTGTTCCGGTACCACATCCACAGCCTCGTAGCGTATCCGGAACTCCGGTGCCTTTTTCATCGTATAATAATAGTTTTCTGCCCAATCCCTTCCCTGCGCCGGATCATTCTCTCCGCTCGCCGGTGGTGCAAAAACCACCACTGCCGGATGAAAGATGCCACCCTTTACACGCTCCTACCGGTTATCCACCCTCTCCGGATACATGTCATGATGAAACAGCCTGTCCTTTGCCACATTTTCCCACTCCGTCCCCGGCTTTCCAAAGTTACAGTACGGATCTATAGAAATCCCGCCGCGGGGCGTAAACTTCCCCCATACCTCGATATACTTCGGTTCCATCAGCTTTATTAAATCTTTCATAATAATATTCACACAATCCTCATGAAAATCCCCGTGATTTCTAAAACTGAATAAATATAATTTCAATGATTTGCTCTCCACCATCCGTTTATCCGGCACATAAGAAATAATAATATTGGCAAAATCCGGCTGCCCCGTAATCGGACACAAGCTCGTGAATTCCGGACAATTAAACTTCACAAAATAATCGTTCTCCGGATGCTTGTTCAAAAAAGTCTCTAAAACCTCCGGCGCATAATCATCCCGATACGAAACCTCTCTATTCCCTAAAAGTGTCAATCCTTCCTCTTTTCGATCCTCCATACACTCCCAAATCTCCTTTCCATTTTCTTCCGATCCCTTTCCCACTAGTCAAATGCTTTCCCATCACGCAAAAGACTACAACCAAATCACTCCACACACAGCCAGTCTTATTTTTTTATTTGTTTGATTGTTTCTTGTGACAAAAAGGACAAT
>JAFVAA010000212.1 GCA_017476305.1 Lachnospiraceae bacterium | reverse complement strand
TATATTGTTTTTAATGCTGCAAGAAAGTTTATGGGATGTAATGAAAAGGCAGAGGAATTTTTTGAGGAGCTTGCTCATGAATGAAATGGGGGAGCATTTCGTTCATGAGCATAAAATATTTCAGGGGCTGATAAAGGATGAATAATGGAGATTTCAAGGAGGAGAAAAAATGACAGTCTATATTGTGATTGGTGTAGTGGTACTTCTGCTGCTATGGTTCATCATGGGCTACAACAAACTGGTGCATGGCAAGAACAAGGTGGAAGAGGCATTTTCCACGATGGATGTGTATATGAAGAAACGGTTTGACCTGATTCCAAATCTGGTAGAGACCGTGAAAGGATATGCCAAACATGAAAGTGAGACGTTGGAAAAAGTGATCGCAGCCAGAAATGCAGCCGGTAATGCAAGAAATATGGAAGAACGCATGCAGAATGAGGCAGTACTGAATGGTGCCATGAGAAATATTTTTGCATTGGCAGAAAATTATCCGGATCTGAAAGCGAATCAGAACTTCATGGATCTGCAGGGACAGCTGAAAAAGGCGGAAGAGGATATCGCTAATTCCAGAAAATTCTACAATGCAGTCGTGAGGGACTTTAACAACATGGTCATGACGATCCCGACGAATGTGATCGCATCCCTGTTCCATTTTGAAAAGCAGGCGATGTTTGAAGTGGCAGACGCAGCAGAACGCGAGAATGTGCAGGTGAAATTTTGAAGAAAAAAAGTAAATTATGGAAATGGATGGCAGGAACGTTCCTGTTTTCTGTCCTTGTATTTCCGGCATCAGGAGTACAGGCAAAAGAATATAAGGATTCCAATCCGGATGACTATGTGACGAAGGAATTCAATGTGACGGTGGAATTTGACCGGTCACATACGGCATCGGTCACAGAGGAGATCCAGGTGGATTTTCGCCAGAGCCACCATGGGATCACCAGAAATATCCCGATGGCAAAGGATGACACTTATGAGATTAAGAATATTTCCGCAGAGAACTATAAATATAATGTGGAAGAAGATGGTAATAACAAAGTGATCCGTATCGGGGATGCAGATAAGTACCTTACGGGAGAGCAGACCTATAAGCTCCATTATCAGATCGAATACTATGAGGATATGGATGGGACGGCGGATTTTCTGGCACAGAACATGCTCCCGACGGAGTGGGAGACTTCTATCCGGAAAGCCAGACTGAAACTTGTCATGCCTGAAAAGATCGATCTGGAGCATCTGCAGATCTATGCGGGAAAATATGGTGTGGATGACCTGACGGCATGGAAAGAAAAATTCAAGCTGACTGCGGATGGAAATACTCTGGTCTTAACAGGGAAGAATCTCCCGAAAGGGTATGGTGTGACCCTGCGTGATACGAAACTTTCAGACGGATACTGGTCCGAAACGAGGAGCTTCTCAGAAGCCCATAAGAAGGTGATCCTTACGATCATGATCATAGCTGCTATATGCGGCGGTCTGCCGGTATTCCTATGGATTTTATATGGACGGGACAAAAAGATCGTGGAAGTGGTGGAGTTCTATCCTCCGGATGATATGACACCCGCAGAGGTAGGCTATGCACTGGATGAGGAGTTAGAGGATTCGGAAATGATGACCATGGTCTTTTACCTGGCAGATAAGGGGTATCTCACGATAGAGCAGGAAAAAAAACACTTTATACTCCGTAAGGAAAAAGAGCCTGTAGAAGAAGAACCGGATTTTGTAAGGACATTTTTTAAAGGACTGTTTCTGAAAAAGGACAGTTTTCGCACTGCGAGGCCTTCCAGTTCTTTCCGGGAGCTTTTTGACAAGTCAAAAGAGGAAGTGACAGCGGCCTATAAGAAAAAGTACGGAGAGGTCTACAGCCTAAATTCATCGCTCAGCCGATATGCATGTATTCTGTTCATGGCACTGAATATGGCGGTATTCTACGTGATGATGGACGAGATTGACGGGCTCTATATTGCCGCTATTACAGTGATCCCTTCCTTTCTTGGCATGATAAGGGCGTGGAAGGGGTTTGATAATATCAGTACGAAGAGCAGGGCAGGTGCTTTTCGGATCTTGACCGGTGTTATCCTGTACGCTGCGGGGGTACTGGCGGTTCCATGGCTGTATAATTCGTATCCGGTCAGAGAGCATGTGTATGCTTTTTTGATTTCCCAGACGGTCATTTTTCTTTTTTCTCTTATTATGGAGAGACGTTCGAAAAAGGGGACGGAACTCATGGGAAGGCTGTATGGATTCAGACGTTTTATAAAGGAGGCAGAATACGACCGGATCGTGGCTCTGTCAGAAGAGGATCCGGAGTATTTTTACCATATCCTTCCATATGCAGTGGTGCTTGGCCTGGAGACAGCATGGACGAAGCACTTTGAGAAAATAAAGATTCCAAAGCCGTACTGGTACCGTTCAGGGGATGCGGCATTTCTGTATTCGAGCGTATGGTGCAGCCGGATGATCGACTCCTGTACGAGGACCGCAGTACCACCTGCACCATCCTCTGGCAGTTCGGGCGGTTATTCAGGAGGTTCATCCGGTGGCGGCTTCTCCGGTGGAGGCGGAGGAGGTGGCGGCGGTGGTGCATGGTAGGAGCACCGCTGATTCAGATGTGCATTTCGTCACAGATTTTGTCTTTTCGTCACAGGTCTCTTGAAAAACGGGAAAAAGGCTTTATAATTTATGGGAGAAAAATGGAAGTTTTTGGATGTGGAAAAAGAGCAGGTAAAGGAGAATACGGGAGATGTATGCTTATGTTCTATCAATCAAAGGGCAGATATGCTGTATGTGCGTCCTGTTATATATTGCATGGACGTATTTTCTGGTGAAAAGAAAAAATACAAAGGCACACCGGCTTTTTTCGATGATGATTGTTGTGACGGTCATCTATATGGTCTTTGACATGCTCACTGTCTATACAATCAACCATGTGGAGGATTTTTCATTTACCTTCAATCACTTTGTCCATATCATTTATATGGCGGCGATGTGTACGGATCTTTATATTGTCTATATGTATATCCGGACGCTGGCACTGGATGATCCACCATTCAGGAAAAGATATCTGATTCCGTTGGCGGTTGCGATTGCAGGAGCGATATTCCTGAAATTCGACTATGTGGAAACACCCTACGGAAACTATTCATGGGGTTCTTATGCGTTTGTGGTTTTTGCATCCGGCTACCTGTATTTTTTTGCCGGAATGGTTCTTTTGTTTCGCAGGAGGAAATATATTGAAATAAAATCTTTCCGGGCTATCTATATGGCACTTCTGTTCCAGCTTGCAGCGGTCATCGTACAGGGGATTTTTCCGACCATACTGATCTCCGGGATGGGGCTGACTGTCATAGTGGTCTCTCTTTTTTACTCTGTGGAGAGTCCGGATGCGATCCTGATCGAGAAGCTGGCAGATGAGCGGATCCGGGCGGACAGTGCGAATAAGGCGAAATCCATGTTCTTAGCACAGATGTCGCATGATATACGCACGCCCATGAATGCTGTCCTGGGGATGAATGAAATGATCCTACGGAAGGCGGACGATCCTGAAATCTTAGAGTATGCTTCCAGTGTCAGGGATTCGGGAAGTATATTACTGTCCATCATTAATGAGATTCTGGATTTTTCCAAGATAGAAGATGGGAAAATGGAGATCCTGTCCGTGGAGTATGATACGGCAAGACTGATCGCGAGCTTGATCAATTCCGTTTCTGGAAGGGCAGCTTCCAAAGGCCTTTTGTTTTATACAGAGATCGATGAGACCATTCCCTGCAGATTAAGGGGAGATGATGTCCGTTTTACACAGGTCGTCATGAATCTTCTGACCAATGCAGTGAAGTATACGGAAGAAGGCTCTGTGACACTTACTTTCCGCATGGAAGACCGGAAGGAGGGGGAAGCAGTCCTTTTTGTATCTGTGGAAGATACCGGTATCGGCATACGGGCTGAGGATATGGATAAGCTGATGGCATCCTTTTCACGCATCGAGGAGGAACGGAACCGGCATGTGGAAGGGACGGGCCTTGGCATGAGCATCGTGGACAGGCTCTTAAAGATGATGGGGAGCAGCATTCAGGTGGAAAGCGAATATGGAAAAGGTTCAAAGTTCTCTTTTATTATCCGTCAGGGAATCGTGGATGATACTCCTATGGGGGACTACAGGGACAGTTTGAACAGGGGGAATGCTGCCGGTCCGGAGGATATGGAGTTTTATGCTCCGGAGGCGAAGGTTCTTGTGGTGGATGATAACGAGATGAATCTTAAAGTAGCATGGAACCTGTTAAAACTCTGCGGTATCAGTCCGGTCATGGTCTCTTCGGGAGAGGCTGTGATAGAAGATATGCGAAAAAAACAGTATGATATCGTATTCTTAGACCATATGATGCCGGGAATGGATGGGATAGAGACTCTCCGACGGTTAAAAGAGGAGAATCTGGTGCCTGAGCATACTGCCGTGATCGCACTGACAGCAAATGCGGTGGTAGGGGCGAGGGAGACTTATCTGGCAGAAGGATTTGCGGATTACCTTTCAAAGCCGATCGAAGTAAAGGATATGGTGGAAAAACTAAAGCAGTATCTGCCGGAGAAAGCCTATGAAAACATGAGGGGAGATGATCCGGCAGGCAAGCCGGAGACTTTGACGGGCAGTATAGAATCAGAGCAGATAGAAAGTGAAGGAATCATGGAATTTGCTCCCGCAGAGGAAGACGGGATCATGGAATTTGAACCGGAAGAGGAAGATAGCACGTTAGGTTACGAGGATGCCGGAAATAACCCGGAGTATGACTTAGACTTTCTCAAAGAGTCGGGAATGGATGTGGATGCCGGACTAAGCTACTGTGGGGGAGAGCAGTCACTTTATTTTGAAATGCTAAGAGATTTCACAATATCCTGTAAAGAAAAGCTTTCTCAGGCAGACCGTCTGTATCTTGATAAGAACTGGCATGAGTATGAGGTGGCAGTACATGCTATGAAAAGCAATGCAAAAATGATCGGGGCGATATCCGCATCTGAACTGGCAAAAAAT
>JAFVAA010000211.1 GCA_017476305.1 Lachnospiraceae bacterium | reverse complement strand
CTGGCCCGCCTGATACGAGTCTTGAAAATTGACAGCAATGTGTTCTTTTATTTTTCTTTACAGGAGAAAGGTTCCGGGGAAGTAGAATCCGGAGTGCGGTTCGAGGGGCTGAGCGAAGACCATCAGGAGCTTGTGATGGCACTGTTAGAAAAGCTGGAGGAGCTTCAAAGAGGAGAAAAGACCGGGGACGACGGATAGCTGGCGGTGAAGATTGGTCTGGGATTGTATAACGGTTGGATTGAAATAGCAGAGGGAGGTTCATGCGGATGAATGTAAATATAAGATCTTCCTATGACAGTTTTCGGGATTTAAGAGAGAATCATGCATATTATATTGATAAAACAGCATTTCTGGAAGAATATCTTGTGGAACGGTTCAATAAAGCGGTTCTGTGCAGTCGGAACGGGAGACGGGATACGGAAGGAGCGACCTGATCATTCCAGACCCGGCGAGGAACCGCTGCCTGATCCTGGAGCTGAAGCCATATAAAGGAGGAATCCGAGATGGAGGCTGCGCTCAGGGAAGCCTCCGGGCAGATCCTAGACAAGAAGTATGACAGCCGGTTCAGGTATGAAGGATATGAGAAGAGGCTCCGGTATGGCATGGCATTTTTTGATAAGAAGGTTAGGATTTTGGAAGTTAATCCTTGATATTCTTTCTGTTTTAATGAAATAGGATCAGGAAGGTGAGTTGAGGAGTATTCGATAAATTGATAGGAAACACCGAATCGACGATAAAGAAAAATAATATCAAGCGTAAATCCCAAAATTTAAAAGGGCTGCATTGTTTAAAATCTGCTCTGATAAGTCAGTCGTTCAGTCCACTGTATCTGCTGATTCTGATAAAATATGCGGATGTAAGAAAGTTTTGTTCCTTTTATGTTAATTTTTTGGGGAGTGCCGAAAGAACCGGAATGATTAAGGCAGATTTGCTTAATGATAAGGGTTCCGTAATAATAACTTTTATTTTGACCAGCATTTCCATGGTTGTGATTATAAGAGGGTTCATAACCTATTTTTTCTTTGAAAACCTGTGGAAAACCAACTCGATTGATAAAGGTGAGAGGATTTCTGTTGACGGTTACGAATTGGATGTGGGGATTACATTCTTTGTGACATATGTTCTTCCGCTGATGCTTGATGATATTGATACAGTCAGGGGTTTTATAGTGTTTATGATACTTATGCTCATGATGGAAGTGCTCCTTCGGAGAAGCAATTTGTATTATCAGAATCCAATTCTGACGATGATGGGATACAGGGTATTTCGATTCAAATTTACGGATACCATGGAAGCTGGATATCAAGGTAAGGAATTCATAGGATTAACAAAAGGGAAGATGATTAACGAAGATAAACCTGTCAAACGCAGAATGCTTGATGAGGGCATTGTAATTGTATTTGGGAAAAAATAGATGAAGATTAAAATAAAAGTAACGGATAAAGGGAAAAGCGAAGCGATTAATGCAAAGTTAAAGTCGAAAATGGTACAGCGCCTGGAGTCTTTTTTTGCAGATGATGATTATGGATTTGAGATGTATGTTCTCGCAAAGACTGAGCCTGTGCTTAGGGCGTTCCATCTCGATGATAGTACTCCATCGATTTCTTCGTTTGATAAAGGAAGTGATGAATCTTTCAAAACACGTATTGAAAAGTGCATAAAGAATGCAATTATAGGAAAATACATCGGTTTTGATGATGAGGAACGGGAGAATATTCGCTATGACGATGGAACGTACATTGCAGACAATCAGAAGAAAATGTATGTTTTTAAACAAAGCGATGCATTTAAACCGTTTGAAATGCTGACTATGCCGGAAGATCAGATAGGTGATTTCAGGCAGAAGGACATTGATGATGTGAAGGGTTTTCTATTCCGCTTTTCAAGAGGAAGGGACGTACTGTGGGGATATCAGCATTACTATGGGATTACTGTTTCTAAGAATAAGGGGATTAGAGGAATTTTGAATCCATTTGAGGATGGTGAAGTATTTCAGGAGTTTACCAAACTTCTGATAACAATTACTGGGAAAATCGCAATTTTGATTGATAAAGAAGAAATCATTACAGATCAGGTGAACCTTCTTCAAAGATATTTCGGTTTTGAAATGTATATTGATGCAGTAGCCAAGAACACAGTTAATGCCGTGGAGAAATTGGATATTGTTAAAAATATGGAAAAACTGACGGATTATATTGGTCGTGGGAAAACAAGCATATATAAGAAAAAAGTGATGCGTATTGCAAATTCAAAGGTTCTTCTGCACCCTAAGGAAATGATTCTTAAGAACATCAATGAGTCTGCCAGGTGGAAAGATACTTTTAAATTCCAGGATGACAGGATAGTCCTTGAAAAATATCAGGACGTGGAAAACCTAATCGATTTGCTTGATGAGAGATATACCGTATCACAGATTACCGGTGAGGAGTATGACACGGATGTAAAGAAGCCAGCGAAACCAAGAAGTACAGTGGCTGTAAAGAAATTTTAATAAAGGATGCCAGGACAAAAATGGAATGGATATGAAAGATGTATACTATGATGGAGAAAAAAATGAATACAAAGTGATTGGCTCAAAACCATACAGGGAGGGTGGTTTTAGCAGTGTTTTTCAGGCAGAAGGTTATGATGAAAAGTTCTATACATAAAATGTATTAAAAGTCAAGTCTGTTTTTGCACTTTCTTTCGTGCTATATTCCTGTTTTTGACAGTTTTTGGACTTAAAAAGTCTCGCAAGCACTATAGACATTAGCTTACGGGACTTTTTATTATTTTTTATATACACGTTACACCTTTGGCTTTTTGGTCTGAGAACATATATTTTTCATTTTTTTGAT
>JAFVAA010000210.1 GCA_017476305.1 Lachnospiraceae bacterium | reverse complement strand
GAATACAAATTTTATGAAATCCTAAAAAACGCTCTAAAAACATTTTCCCTTTCTCCTTCTCGGTATGCCTGATTTGTTCAAATCCATCCCCTTTCACCTCAAGCACAATACGCATATCCTGACTCATAAGCAGCTCCCCCATACATTACTTACATCTTTGCCACTACTACCTTTTTCCCCTGTCCCTTATTTTTAAAGAGTACCTTATACGGCTTTACCTTCTTCGTCGGTACGGAAATTTTACAGTTATGTACTCCCATAAGTGCCTGCTTTCCTACCTTCTTTAAAATCAAAGAATATACGATGATCTTAGAAAGTGCCTTGCACTGTTTAAATGCTGCGTTTCCAATTTTCTGAACCTGGCTGTTTATGATCACCTGCTTTAAGCTGGTGCAGTTCTCCAATGCACTCGCTGCGATGGAAATGGCGATCGGCGTACCGCCAGCCATCACATTTTCATTTTCTCCTAACTGCAGCCCGCCCTTTTTCGTTTTCGTAACATTTCCAATCGAAAATTTCGTCATACCCTTACAGTTCTTAAAGCATGCCTTTCCGATTTTCTTCGTAGTCGCCGGCAATGCCGCACTTTTGAGCTTCTTACAGTTTTGGAAAGCCCCCTCGGAAACGGTCTTCAGATTTTTCGGGAAGCTCACTGTCTTTAGATTCGTACAGTTTTTAAAGCAGCCCTTTCCAATCGTTTTGACATTTTTCCCAAGCTCTACTGTCTTTAGCTTTTTGCAGCCTGCATAAGCTCCTGCACTTATGGATGTGACCTTATACTTTACTCCCCCTACTTTTACTGTATCAGGAATCGTCGCTTTCTTAATATCCTGATTTGTATTCTTCTCCATGACCACGGAATTTGTCCCGGAAGCTTTAAATACTACACCATTGCTTTCTATCTTTTCTCCCTTTTCTAAAGAATCCGTATCCTTTAGATCCTCCACAGGTGCAGCCGATTCAGACGGTGCTCCGGATTCTGCCGGTGCTGCTGACTCTGCCGGTGCACTGGATTCTGCTGGCGCACCAGACTCCACTGGTGCAGCTGGCTCTGCTGGTGCACTGGACTCTGCTGGTGCAGCTGACTCTTCTGGTGCGGCTGATTCTGCCGGTGAACCGGACTCTGCTGGCGTAGCGGATTCTGCTGGCACATCGGACTCTGCCGGTGCAGAAGAAGTCGTCACATCTGCTGACGGTACACCCGGAAACCACCATGACGAACCGGAAGAACCCGGCTTCGGTGTGCTGGAAACCTCCGGTGAAGCAGACGGTGATTCCGATGCATCCGGTGAACCTGACGCATCTGCTGCCCATGGATCTTCGGATGTCTCCGGCTCCTCAGAAGCCTCCGGATCTTCATCTGCCGGCAGCAGTTCTGGTGCATAGCCACTGGAGGTCCCATCATTCTCCCAGACATAAAAAACTACATCCTTCTTTATTTTCGTATCTGCATTTACTTCACGGTACAGACTGCCTTCCTTCTTAAAAATCTTCGAACCGGGACTAAGCCTCAAAGCGACCGATTGGTAAAAGGAGAGATCAGAAAACTTTGTATCATAATTTACGAGCTCCCCCAGATTGCTGTACGAATCATCTGCTCCCACTCGTCCGATATTGGCAGCCAGATCAAACTGCACAAAAATAATTTTTCCATCATAAGCACTTCCCGAATGATAGGAACCTGGATAATCCTCCGTACCAAGCTTCTGTCGCCAGTAAGTGCGTCCGCTGCTCCTGCCGTCCTCTGTCTGATAGCTGCAAAGCTCTGCTGTCACGTTCCCCTGCTGAAAGTCCTCTATGCCCGCTCCAATTACTTCCTCTCCATACCGTTTTGTTGCTGATGCCAAAAAATACAAATGCTTCACCGTAACCACTGCACCTGTCGTACTGAACACATTTAAAAATTTCCCCTCCGCATTCAAAGCATCTGCTGTCAGGTCTCCGATATTTCCAGCTGTATAGGAATTTTCAATCGTCAGGCTGTTTCCTTTTCCTGCAATACCGCCTATATATGGATTTGGATTTGCTGCACTGTCTGCTGCATATCTGTCTGCAGAAATCTCCGACCTGATATCCCCCGTATTTCCCGCGTGGAGGATTCTCCCGCCAGCCTCT
>JAFVAA010000209.1 GCA_017476305.1 Lachnospiraceae bacterium | reverse complement strand
TGGAACGAATTTTATAAAAAGCATCCTGCACTTTTCAGAGAGGATTTTTTAGAGCAGGGATTTGAGTGGATCAGTACGCTGGATGCAGACCACAGCATCATTGTCTTTATGCGAAAATCAGAAGAGGATAAGGAAAAGCTTTTGGTGGTGATGAATTTTACACCTGTGGTTTATGAAAATTTCAAGGTAGGCGTGCCTTATGAGGGCCTCTATAAAGAAATATTCAACAGTGATAAGAAGGATTTCGGTGGGATGGGCTTTACGAACGGAAGAAGGATTGTTTCCAAGCCAATGCCGTGGGATGGAAAGGAAAATTCCATTACCCTGAATGTTCCTCCTTTGGGAATCAGTGTATTTGAGTATACGGAACGTTAGTTGTTGCCATATGAGTTGAAAAATAGGAAAGAAGGGAATCTGGTATGGGTTCATGGATGATACTTACTGTGCTTTTGGGATTTCTGGCAGGAGGCAGGATGGCATTTGCTGACTCTCAGATCGATGTGGTAGAGGATGTTACGGAGCAGACCAGTTTTGTGGTTGAATGGCTGCTCGCCCAGCGTGGAGCAGCGTTAGAGCTTTTAGAGAAACTGGTTCTGATTCTCATTGTTTACATCATAGGGAAATGGGTGATTCGGTTTCTTTTAAAGCTGATCGATAAGATGATGAAGAAAAGAGAGATGGATCTGGCGGTTCAGAATTTTGTCCTATCCTTTTCCAAGGTGGCTCTGTTCTTTTTGCTGATCTTTATAATCGCAGGAATGCTTGGAATCGGTGCGACGGTAGTGGCAATCGTGGGCTCAGCAGGTCTGGCGATTGGTCTGGCACTTCAGGGAAGTCTTTCCAATCTTGCCGGTGGTATTTTGATTTTGGCACTGAAGCCTTTTACGATTGGTGACTATATCGTAGTGACCGGTGTAGAAGGGACGGTAGAGGGGATTGATATTTTTTATACGAAGATTAAGACGATTGATAATAAAATCGTAGCGGTTCCAAATGGATCGATTACGGGTGCGGATATTACCAATGTGACGAAGGAGCCGGCCCGTATGCTGCAGATCGATTTTTTTGTTGATTTTGATACGGATTTCGATGAATTAAAGGATGAACTGATGTATATCATGAAGGAGGATGAGCTTTTGATTCAGGATAAGCCTATGGAAACCGTGATCCTAAAGCTTGGAGTGAAAAAGATGGAGCTCAGGCTAAAGGCATGGGCGAAGCAGGAGGATTATTGGCAGGCTATTGAGAGCATCAGTGAGAAGATTAAGAAAACGGTTGCATCAAAGTATTTATCATAGAAGATCCTGAAGAATCGCAGTTTTTTGGTGATTCTGAAACCGGGGACAGATGGGTGATGGAAAAGGATGTGACGAAGAGAGGCAGGTGGGAGATTTGGTTCGATTCCTACGTACAGATGATAAGATTATTCATGAGGAGGAAAAAATCGCTCCGGGAGTTTGGATAAATATGATCAATCCGACGATTACAGAGTCGGAGGAAATTGCCAGTGAATTAGATATCGATCTGCAGGATTTGCTGGCAGCTCTCGATGAAGAGGAGAGCTCGCGTGTAGAGTTAGAGGATGGTTATACACTGATTTTAGTAGATATTCCGGCTACGGAAATCCGGCATGATAAGGAAGCATATAATACGATTCCATTAGGCATCATTTTGACACAGGATATCATCATTACGATATGTGCAGAGGAGACTCCGATTTTAGAGGTATTTGTCAACGGACGTGTGAAGGAATTCAGTACGAAGAAGAAGCTTCGTTTTGTCTATCAGATCTTATTCCGTGTGTCTACCTTATATCAGTCGCATCTGCGCATCATTGATAAAAAAAGGACGGAGATTGAGGAAAGGATTCATATGGATACGGAGGATGTGGATCTCATAGAGCTTCATGCTTTGGAGTCTACGCTCGTTTACTTTGCTACGTCGCTCCGTGCCAATGATTCGGTTTTTGATCGTCTGACCAGATATAAGCGTCTGGAGCAGTATCCGGACGATAAGGATCTTTTAGATGATGTTATCGTAGAGAACCGCCAGGCAATCGAGATGGCGATGATCTACCGTGATATCATCAACGGAACCAGAGAACTCATGTCAGCAGTGTTAGACAACCGTTTGAACAATGTGATGAAGACTCTTACCTCCATCACACTTGTCATGGGTATTCCGACACTGGTTTCCGGACTTTACGGAATGAACGTGGATACGCACTTTATGCCGTTTGCACGTACAGCGCATGGGTTTGGCATTATCTGCATCATGATTACGGTAATCTGTGTGCTGATTTTAATTCTCTTAAAGCGAAAAAAATTGTTTTAGGAACATACGGAAGGATTCCCTGTTTCCGTAGAAAGCAAAGCCGGACAAGCTTTTCTGTCCGGCTTTGCTTTATGGCAGGCAGCTTTATTTCCTGTCATCGAACAAACAGTATGATGTACTAG
>JAFVAA010000208.1 GCA_017476305.1 Lachnospiraceae bacterium | reverse complement strand
TGTGGTAGAGAATAAGGAACAGGCAAAGCTCAATGAAACACAGAAGGAATCTTTGAAGAATTTCACTTCCGTACAGCCATTTCAGGCGTACTTTGAAAGTGGTGGAAAGGAAATCCACGATTTTAAGGGTGGAAAAGCAACGGTATCCATCAAATTCACACCGGAGAATGGAAGGGATGTAAAGCATTACCATATGTACTATGTTCCTCTGAATGGTATCATAGAGCGGTATGTGACAAGGTATCTGGATGGGATGCTAAGTTTTGTGACAACGCATTTTTCAGACTATGCGATTGTGTATGACGAGACAGTGGAAAATGAAACAGGAAAAGAAGAAGCCACACCATCACCGTCACCAAGCACGGCACCAACGGCAGAGCCGTCAGAGACGGCTATGCCGACCGGAACCGCCACACCGGCACCGACCACAGAACCGACCGGAACCGCCACACCAGCACCTGCGGTCTCAGCAGAAGAAAAAGCCACAGCAGCCCTTGACCTCAATGCCGGGCTGAAAGTCATCCACAAAGGAAAGACTGCCACGGTTCAGTGGGGCAAGGTAGACGGGGCAGACTTCTACAGGGTATATGCCGGATATTGTGGTGGAAAGGTCTCTCTTGTAAAAACGGTAAAGGGTAATGCGAAATGCAGGATAACCATAAAGAAGCTGAACGGTAAAAGTCTAAGTGCCACAAAGAATATCAAGGTGTATGTGGCAGCATACCGGAAGGCAGAAGTGAAAAGCGGAACAGGAACGGTGGTAAAAAATGTGCGGATCGCAAAGACGATCACCGGTCATGTGGTAGGAAAGAATAATAAAAAGTATTCCAATGCGAAGAAAATAAAACTTGTGGGAACAAGCTATACACTGAACAAAGGAAAGAAAGCACAGATAAAGGCTAAGACTGTTTTAGAATATCCTAAGAGAAAACAGCTCTCAGATGCACACGCAAAAGAGTTCCGCTATGCAACTACAGATAAGAGCATTGCGACCGTAAGCAAGACTGGAAAGATCACAGCAAAGAAAAAAGGAAGCTGTATCATCTATGTCTATGCAAGGAACGGACTTGCAAAGAAAATAAAAATTACAGTCAAATAAGTAAGCTGCAGACAGTAGAGAAATAAATTTCTTCGCTGACAATGTAAATTTTTGAGAATGGCAATCCGCTGAAATATAGTGGATTGCTGTTTTCACTTTATAGGAAACTTCGTTTCTTAATAAAGTAAAAATTGCTCCAATGCACCTGAAAGGGGCTATAGGATGCGCACAGAATGCATACAGTACCAAAGGTACTGTGGAAATTAGCTGCTTCGCAGCATGCTTGTATATTTATATGTGTACTGAGAAAAGGGAGCCGGGTTTTCGGGATTTCTGGGCGAGAATTCGTTTTATTAGATGTTGCAGAAGAATTATCTATGTGTTAGTTGGAAATTTTCTTATTTTTCAAACCGCTCGAACCCACAGCTGTGTGTCTTTTCCTTTTCGTCATAGTTAATTCCCACGAACAGCACTTCTCCATCATAATTCTCCAATGAGGAAAAATACCTTTTTTCCCGAATCTGCTCCAATGCACTTTCTGCAGAACCGTTTCTTTTTAATTCAATAATCATGGCAGGATATCCCGGAGTAAACGGGATAAAGACCACATCAGCAAACCCGCGTCCTGTCGTCATCTCGCGGATGATGGTATAGTGATTCAGGGCGTAGAGATATGCCAGATAGATGGCGCTCTGTAAGGCATCCTCATTATTATAGCTGCGGTTGCTCGTGACATGGATATGGCTGGTGTCCAGTGCTTTTTCGACTGCCTCTGCATTTTCCCGGATTGTCTCTGACAGGAGTCCCTTTGAGGAACGGATGATTTCATTTGTCACGGCATAGTCCCCATTCACGCGGACCGCACTGTACCACTCCTGCCGGATTTCCCAGTT
>JAFVAA010000207.1 GCA_017476305.1 Lachnospiraceae bacterium | reverse complement strand
GGAATACTGGCAGGGCGGCATCAGTCAGGAACAGTATCCCATACGCAGGGCAGAAATGGAGGAAAAGTACCATGCGGCAGAGAAAAAGCTGGCAGAAAAGGAGGAGCAGCTTGCCGGACTGGGAAAAAGGACAGAAAAAAGCAAAACGGCACTGCGGGCAATCCTGCGGCTGAAAAATGGGGATGCAATCGACAGGGAAATGGTTCTTCTTCTGGTTAAGAAGATCAAAGTATATCCCGGAAGGAAGATTGAAGTGGAATTTGATTATTCCGTGGATATGGAAGGAAGGTAATGATGGGAAATCAGGTAACGGCAATTTATCTACGTCTGTCCATAGAGGACGATGGGGACAGGGACGAGAGCAACAGTATATCAAGCCAGAGGATGCTGATCGAATCATACATACATCACAGCAAAGACTTATGCGAAAGCAGGGTGGTCGAATACTGTGATGATGGATATTCAGGCACAAGCATGGAGAGGCCTGGCATCAAAGCCCTTCTGGAAGAAGTGAAGAAAGGAAAAGTCCACTGTATCATTGTCAAGGACTTATCCCGTTTTTCAAGAGACTATATCACATCCGGGGACTACCTGGACCAGATATTTCCATTCATGGGGGTGCGGTTCATTTCAATCAATGATGGGTATGACAGCAAAGAGAACAAAGGGAGCACGATGGAGATGGACACAGCGTTCAAGACGATGCTGTATGACTTTTATTCAAAGGATACTTCGGTCAAGGTAATGGCGGCACATAAGAAGAAACAGGAACAGGGTGTCTACATGGGAATGGAGCCGCTCGGCTATATCAGGGATCCAAAAGGAAAGGGAGGGCTTTCCCTCGTGCCGGAGCAGGCGGAACTGGTGAGGCGGATCTTTGATATGGCACTTGGCGGGATGTCAGCACAGCAGATCGCAGTCCGGCTGCAGGAGGAAGGAACCCCGACACCGGTGCAGCTCCGGGGCAGGAAACTCCCGGAAGGGAAAAAGCATCCGATCTGGGACAGGAGCGTCATACGGACCATGCTCAACAACCGGTTCTATCTTGGCGAAATGATCTATAACAAATATGTAACGACCGGTGTCGGGAGAGACCACAAAAGGCGGAAGCGACCGAGGGAGGAATGGAAAGCCATACCGGACCACCACGATGCAATCATTACTGAGGAAGAGTACCAGCAGGTAGTGAGCATTGGAAAGCCGCAGATACAGCGGAGGAAAAAGCATCCGCTTATAGGTGTTCTGATCTGTGGGGGATGCGGCTACCACATCGCCCGGAAAGGAATGGAGTACCAGAACAATTATTTCCGCTGCACGAGAAAGTACACGACAAAGGCACCGGAATGTGTGGACAACATCCCGGTGGAGATCATTGAGGAGGCAGTCCTTTTAGAACTCACAAACGAGATCATGCTGTGGGGCGATCCGGAAAAAAGCCTTGAGGACATGCAGAGGCAGGGAAAACAACAGCTTTCTGTTCTGCGTAAGACCGCAAGGGAATACCATGACAGAAAGAGATCTGCTGAGAAACGTCTGGCAGGACTGTACGAACAGTACAGCAGCGGGGAACTGACCTCCGGGGAGTATATGGATAAGAAAACAGAAACAGCCGGTGAACTTGCGGAATGCGACAAAAAGGAGAGTGAAAAATGGGAAGAATATTATGAGTACCAGGAGGGATTAAAAAAGCTGGAAAGCGATATGAAGAACATCATCCGTTTTTCACATATCGAAACATTGACAGAAGAAATAGTGGAAACATTTATAGACAAGATCTATCTGCATAACGATAAGCGGATGGAGATTGTATGGAAGTTTCAAACGGGAGGGGCTGAATAAGCCCCTTTTGTAATTGACAATAATGTAACATCAATATTTGGGTACTTAGCAACAATCATACATAAGCCTTACGAAAACAGGCGGTTTTCGAGAAAAATTTATATAAAAAAGTTAAAAAATCTCGTGACAATTACTTGACATTATCGGGTCACGAAAGCATTGATATTACTTATCGGTATCTTCATCTGTATTTGTTTCTGCATGAGGATCGTATCCCGGAGAATAATGAACACTTGAAGAACATAGGGGAGCAGATTTTGGGAGACGAAAATCATCATCTGCTTGTGAATGAAATAGATGGAAGAATTGTTTCTTCTTGTGTATGTGTGATCATTCCAAATCTGACAAGAAATATC
>JAFVAA010000016.1 GCA_017476305.1 Lachnospiraceae bacterium | reverse complement strand
TTTCCTTTGCCCGGAGCCAGAGCATTCCCACGATGTCCGAAAGCATATCGCCGGTATGATAGGACACCAGAGCTAACTGCATCTGTCCGGAATCAATCTTTGACATATCCAGAATATCATTGATCAGATGCAGAAGCATTTTACTCGCCGACTGGATATTTGCTGCATCCTCCGCGACCTCCTCCGAAACGTCTTCACGCAGAATCATCTCGTTCAGTCCAATGATCGTATTGATCGGAGTACGGATTTCATGGCTCATGCTCGAAAAAAAACGGCTCTGTGATTCATTTAAATCTGCGATTTCCCTGGTCTGCGCTTTCGCAAGCTTCCGTTCCTTATCATAAATTCCAAGCAAAAAGACCACCATGATACAAAGCATCAGCCCTACCCCGATCAGGGAAGCGATGGAATCCAGATAAGCCGTTTTCATATCATGCACCGTCAAAAGCTCCGGATGATAATATGCCCCGAGATAACACGCAATAGCAGAACAGAGCAGCAATGGGATAAAAACAAATTTCCACTTTTTTCTAAGATTTAATCCTATATACATAAATGCAAAAGAAAACCAGATCGGCGTACATCCGTAAACACCTCCTCCTGTAAAAAACTCTACAGGAAGCACCAAAAAAATCACAGCTACTGCCACAACGATACTCCCCACCTCGGGTTGTCGAAGCTTCACTGCAAGCCCGATCACCAGATATAATGCTGCCACGGCAGCACCTAGCATGAAAAGCTTTTCCATACTCTCTTTAATAAAAATATCCCAGATAAAGATGATGGAAAGAGTCCCCGCAGCCAAAAGAGAGGTCAGCGTAAAGCTTCTTAACGCAATATCCGCTTCCGGATCATGAAACCACTGCCATAATTTTTTCAAATGCATCCTATCCCTCCTCCTTTGAAAAATCTTTCTCCATAAACGCTCCTTCTGATTCCACAGGTGAAAATTCCATCACCTCAGCTTCTTCCTCCACCGGCGAAAAATCCATTTCCTCCTCTTCCGGGAAAAACTCCAAAATTTCATCCGCATCTTCCTTCGCTTCTTCCTGCTTTCCCTTTGCTTTCCCATATACTGCCAGGATTCCTTTCGTCGTCAGCAGATACTCCTTATACATTTCCTCATGATTCGCATGAATAAATCCGGTGTTTCCTTCCTTTGCCGCAAACTCTAAAGCCTTTGCCTTTTCGGAAAGCTCCATGGAACCGATCATCTTCGCTGTACTCTTTAAGGCATGCACCAGAATAGCATACTTCGAAAGTTCCTCCTTTTCTAAAAAGAATTCCATATTTTTGCGCTTTTCCTCCGATTCCTCTGCGAACTGTAAAAGCAGTGTTTTATAAAAATCCTCATCATTTTGACAGTAATGAAGCCCCTTTGCTGTATTTATCCCCAGGCTCTGGAGCTTCGTATAAACTCCACTTCCTGCATCCTTCTCCAGCTTCTGTGTACTGTCCTCTTTTTTTCTCCCCTGTCCGTTCAAGTCCTGTCCCGTTTCTGAACCCGTTTCAAAAACAACGGAGGTTTTAGGCAGAACACGCCTGACGACACGCTCTAACTCCACTAACTCAATCGGCTTACTGACAAAACCATCAAACCCTTCCGAAAGGAACATCTCCTTTGCAGAACTGACTGCATTTGCTGTAAGAGCTACCACAGGAAAATCTCTTCCATCCTTTTTCGCATTTGCCTTGATCTGCTTCATCGCTTCGATTCCGTCCATGCCCGGCATCATATGATCCATGAAGACGATATCAAACTCCTGTTTTGAACAGAGTTCAATCGACTCCTGTCCTGAACTGGCAGTAGTCACCGTCATATCATACCGTTTAAAGATTCCTTTTGCCACTGTCAGATTCATCGGCTCATCATCCACCACCAGGGCACGTACTCCCGGACAGTGCATAGCTCCTTCCCTGAAAATCTCTGTATTCAGATCCGAATCCAAGATACTGATGACCGGAAAACAGTAAAATGGTTTCTTTAAAAGCCTCGCCTTTGAATGCTCTGACAGCTTCAGACTTTCATTCGCAACCACTACCACAAGCATTTTCTGAGACAGCTCATCGAGATAAGCCGTATTTAACCGATACTCCTCTTCTCCCCCGAATAAATGCGTCAATTCTATATTTTCTACCAGCTCCTTTAAGCTCTCCACACGATCCACCCTGTGCATATGAAGCTTTAGTCCACGCACCATATTATAAACCATGGAGTTATAGAACTCCCGCACACTCGGAACAGGAAATTTATCAAAATGTAAAAATCCGCCCAGGCTGATTTTTTCCCTGTCTGCTAACATCATGCACTCGGAATGATCGACGACACGCTGTGGAATACTGACATGAACCGTCGTTCCCATATCCGGTCTACTGTCAATCGTAATAAAACCGCCCAAAGCTCTGACGAAACCGGATACAATGCTCATCCCCAGACCTAAACCGCTCGTCGATCTCGTTCGTCCGGAATCTGCCTGATAAAACTGCTCAAAAATGCGTTCCAGCTCCAGATCATCCATACCGATTCCGGTATCTGTCACCTCAATGCAAAGGTTCATTCCGTATTCCTGCTCAATTGCAGAAAGACGGACATAAACTCCGCCTTTTTTCGTATACTTCAGACCATTGACGATCAGATGCCACAGGATTTTCTTCAGCTTTGTAACATCTGTGTTCATCACATTTGGAATTTCCGGATCCACATCGATTACCAGCTCGATTTCAGGTTCCTTGAACATTCGAAGCTCCATCATCAGGTCATTTAACAAAGAGGACAGCATATAGTCCTCTACACTGACTGCCAGATTTCCTCTGTCGATTTCAGAAAAATCAAGAATATCGCTAATCTGCTCTGCAACACGCTTTCCTGCCTCCTGAACAGATTTCATTGAATCCGCTATTTTTTCATCCTTTTCCTGATCCAGACAGATACCGGTCAGCCCGATGATCGCATTGACCGGTGTTCGAATTTCATGGGAAACATTTGCCAGAAAATCATTTAACCGATTCGTACTATCCTCTAAAACAGCAATCTCCTCATCCGACTTTAGTAAAACCTCATTCCATTTATTGATTATAATTCTGGAAATCCAGCCAACCATCATCACAAGTGCCAAATGAAGTAAAATACGTGTCACCGTCAGACTATCTGAAATCTGACCTTCTTTCAGTAAAATGACGATATCGTATCCCATTGTCACATAGTAGCTGATCTGGCATAAAAGTACGAGCCCCTTCACCCCTGTCATCGTGTAGAGCATGATGACAGCAGTCATGACAGGTGCCAGATCAAAAGTGCTTGTCGCATGGATCCCATAGAAAAAGAACGTTCCCATCATCAGGATGGAATACAGCCAGAGTCTGAAAAAATCAGACAGACTTTGCGTAATATGAAGCCCCCAGCTTGAAATCACTCCAATACCTACTAAAATCAGTGCCCACCCCTCCCACGACATAAGAAGCGCTTCCCCGATAAGTACTATAGAAAATATCGAATAGCTGATCAAAATCATCAGGTGCGATGCCTGAAACAGTTCATTTCTTCTAATGTTTTGGTTCATCTGTTCACTCCTTTTTTCTATGGTCTGCAGCCCCTTTTATACTCCCTTTTTACAATATACTGCTTTTTCTACTGCTCCCTCATCGTATACTCCACATCTTCATCGATCATCCTTAGCATGATATCTGCGAATCTCGGATCAAACTGTGTTCCCTTTCCATTTTCGATTTCCTCGCGCACCACGCCCTGCGGAAGTACATCACGATAGCTCCGATTGCTCGTCATCGCATCATAAGCATCTGCTACTGCAATGATCCTTGCCTCCTCCGGAATATCCTCTCCCGAAAGTCCATCCGGATACCCCTTTCCATCATACTTTTCATGATGCCATCTTGCGCCTGTCGCCAGCTTCGGCATTTCCTTGATATTCTTTAAGATCCTTGCCCCCATGACCGGATGATTTTTTATCAGCTCGAACTCATCATCGGAAAGTCTCGCAGGCTTATTGATGACCGCATCAGGCACACCGATCTTTCCTACATCATGTAAAAGTCCCATCATATAAATATTGTTCTGTTCTTTTTCCGAATAGCCTGCACGCTTTGCAATCTCTCTCGAATACTTCGCCACTCTGCCGGAATGACCATTTGTATAGGTATCCTTGGCATCGATCGCATCGGCCAGCGTCTGCACCACATGAAGGGAAAGTCTTTCATTCTCTTTCGTTTTCTTATCTACCTCCATTTCGAGATTTCTCTGAAGGCGGTTCAAATCAATGATATGTCTGACGCGAAGTGCTAAAACCTCCGGGACAAACGGTTTTTTGATGAAATCCATGGCACCCAGCTTTAATCCCTTCGTCTCTGACTCCTCATCCTCATTCGCAGTCAGAAATATCACCGGTATTTCTTTTCCAGTCTCCGATGCACGCAGCTTTTCCATAGTTTCAAAACCGTCCATCTCCGGCATCAGAATATCCAGTAAAATTAAATCCGGCTGATTTGCCCCGATATACTCTAAAAGTGCTTTTCCGGACTTTAGTGCCGTTACACGCATATTGTTCCTACTAAGGATATGGCCTGCCATCTTCAAATTCGCCACATCATCATCCACTACGATTACCCAATCTGCCATCTTATCTCCTGCCTTTCCTGTCTGTTTCTACCGAAAGTCCATCTCTAAAACCACACCCTGCTTCTTCTTATGCGCTTCAAAATCATATACATTCCTTATCATTATACACGATTCTCCCTGTGCATTTCAACCATTTATTACACTATCGAACAGGACAGGACTTTTCCTCTTGACAAATCTCTCTTTTCGCATTATCTTATTTGTATTTAAAAGGTTTCGTTTATACAATGATCATTAACGATACGAGGGGAAGGGGTTTTAATTATGAAAAAATGGGAAGAATATATGGAAAAAAGATGGCTGTCAAACCTTTTTACCGTATGCATCGGAATTTTACTCTATATGGGGATTAAAAATTTCCACAGCGTAGCTGCCTTTTTTTCTGAAATATACAGGATTGTCGCACCACTTCTGATTGGATTTATTTTTGCCTATCTCATTGATCCGATTGCCGGCTTTTGCGATCAAAAAATCCTGAAAAAGGTAAAAAACGAAAAAAATCGCTGGCTCGGAGCTGTCATCCTGGCAGTTATTTTTGTTTTGACACTGATCACTCTGTTCTTCGTGGCACTGATTCCTTCGATCACCAGCTGCATCAAGGCAATCTTTACCAATAAAGATACCTATATCAGGAATATAGACAATATGATCCAGAGCATTAACTCATGGCATTTGGGGATCCATCTGGATATGCCCGCCCTGACTGCCTATCTGGAAAGTATTTTGAATACCGGGTTCGAATATATGACAGATAATATGGGACAGGTCATCAATTTGTCCAAAAATGTAGGCTCCGCTTTTATCAATACCTTGCTGGGATTCATCTTATGCATCTATTTTTTAGCCGGAAAAAGGCATTTGCTCGCCGGGCTGGAGGAATTCCGTTCTGCAGCGCTGACGGAAGAGCAGTATCAGACACCTACCGACTTCGGGCTTCGCTGCCATAAAATTTTCATCCAGTATCTTGGCTATGACCTGGTGGATGGACTGATCGTGGGAACCGTAAATGCCATTATCATGTTGATTTTGGGAATGCCGTATGTGGCACTGATTTCCGTAATCGTCGGAATAACCAACCTGCTTCCTACCTTTGGTCCCGTGATCGGACTTATCATCGGAGGACTGCTTTTGGTCATGGTGAATCCTGTCTATGCTCTCTGGTTTCTGATTATGGTCATCGTGATTCAGACGATAGACGGCTACATCCTGAAACCTAAAATGTTCGGCGGAGCACTGGGAATTCCACCGGTATGGACATTGATCGCCATCGTCATCGGCGGAAAGCTGTTCGGTGCCTTGGGAATTCTGCTTGCCATCCCATTTGCAGCTGTAATCAACTTCCTATACAAGGAAAACTTTTTACCATGGCTGCAAAAGCGAAAAAAACAGAAATAAACACAAATTGATTCGGGAGGAAACTTATATTGAAAAAGCATGGAAAAAAGCTTTTGGCTTTCACAGCCATTTTATTGGTCATTCTGCTTCTTTCCCTTTTTTCCGGAAAGCTCATCGCACTCATAAAGGATGTAGATGCCTTAAAGACATGGCTGAACCGTTTTGGAGCCTTCCAGTATCTGATCTTCATCCTGCTGGTTTCAATCCAGGTAATCGTAGCTGTCATCCCCGGAGGACCCTATCAGATTGCAGGCGGCTATCTGTATGGTACTTTACTCGGAAGCGCACTTTGTGTGGTCGGCTGCTCCATCGGAAGTATGGTCGTATTTTTATTGGTAAAAAAGTATGGAATGCGTATCATCCGCATCTTCATTTCAGAAAATGCCCTCGAAAAAACGAAATTTATCACAGAGTCAAAGAAATGCAGACTGCTCCTTTCCATCTGCTTTATCATTCCCGGTACTCCCAAGGATGCCATTTCCTATATTGCAGGACTCACGAATATCTCCTTCCTTCACTGGGCACTGATCTGCTCTGTCGGCAGATTACCGGGAATCCTGCTAAGCGTCTTTGCAGGAAATGCTTTTAGCCAAAACAACTACACACATGCCATTCTCGCTTTCTGCTTTTTAGCTGTCATCTGCCTGACCGGAGCATGGTATTATAAACGTCTGTCGGAAAAATAAAGGAAAGCAAAACCTCGAAAACCTGTGGTTTTCGAGGTTGCGAGCGCGCTTCGCATTATGATGAACCCTCTTATAAAAGCCAGCTTTTAACGAGGTTTTATCATAACGCTTACTTTTGCTTTCACGACTATTTTATCATAATTATGTCCACGTTTTCTGGACATAACGCAAATTTGCTGTTTCTGCAAATTTGCATGATAAAGCCGTTTACGGCTTTATTTTATCATGAACATATAATTCTTGTTTACCAGATAAAATCTCTCTCCTGCATGCAGGGCATAAGCCACATTCGGCTGTAATCTGGTTCCGTTTTCCAGATAGGTTCCATTTGTAGAACCTAAATCCATCAGCATCACACCACCATCCTGCTTAAAGAGTACACAATGATTCCCACTGATATTTTTATCATTGCCACCGAAAACGACCTGGCAGGAAGGCTGACGACCAAACATGACTCTTCCATCTCTTCCCTGCGCATAGGTTCTTCCGGCAAAAAGTCCGGATACTCCCTGTACAGAAAGGTTAAAATCCATCGTTCCCATATTCGGAGCATTCACCGGCGCTGGATTTCCCATCTGGTTTCCACCATTCATCGGAATAGGATTTCCCATATTTACAGGGCTGCCTCCACCATAGTTCCCTCCAGATGCCTTTTTCTTCTTCGCGTTCAAAATCACGATCACAAGAATCAGAACAATGACCACTGCCGCAATAACGATAATAAGAATCATCGTCATATTTAAATGTAAACCGGAGTCTTCCTCTTCTGCTGTATCTACTGCTGCTTCAGAGCTTTTCTGAGTCTCCGGGCTTGCCACCTCACTGGATTCCCCGCCATTTTCAGAGCTTGTCGCCTCCTCAGAGGTTCCAGCAATTTCCGTCCCATCAATCTCCGTCTCATCCCCTGTCTTTGTATCATTCTCATCTGTGACCGGTTCAGAAGTATATGAGATATTATTATTCTTTAGTAAAGGAATGACCTCAGCCATACTGACTGCATAATTCATTTCTTCACGCTCGACCCCTTTTACCTCCATATAATAATTCGCAGTAATTCCAATTGCAATTCCATTTTCGAGCACCAAAGGTCCACCGGAATTTCCATGCCAAAACTCCGTATCGGTCTGAATCTCACGCACACCGGTTCCATGCTGCGTCAGCAAACGGCTGATCAGACCTGAGGTCACGGAAACATCCGAAATACTTCTCTGAGAAACAGCATCCTTATCATCGTTTTCTGCAATTCCCGGAAAACCATAGGCATAAGCGGTAC
>JAFVAA010000206.1 GCA_017476305.1 Lachnospiraceae bacterium | reverse complement strand
TATGAATTACAAATTATAAAGCCAATTATTCAAGAAATGAATAAAGTAATAAATGAAGGTAATAAAATATATCTCGAAGGAAAAGATAAGGTATTTGATTTTCCTGAATTTAATAATGTAGATACAGCCAAAAATGTACTAAAAATATTAGATACAAAGGAGCTTGTCGTTTTCTTAAAATATACGAATACGATTGATTTTGATGAAAAGGAGATCGACCGCATCCCGGAGGAGAAGTGGACGGAGTGGGCGATGCCGGAGAGCCTGCAGTTCTCCATGAGAAAGATCGAGGTGAACCGCATCCTTACGCATAATATGCGGGTGATCAGTTATCCGTCTGTCGTGGGGGACGCGTGGATGGCGGGCGTGATGTCCTTTCCAGGCACAAAGGTCGTCGTGAAGATGACACCGATGGACCAGGAAAAGGCGATCCGGGCGATCGACCGCTCCCTTTCCGAGCTCAGGGGGCAGTACATGGCGACGAGCTTAGATTCCAAGCTCATAGAGCTCAGGGAGCACATTGACACGCTTTCGTCCCTGCTCGTCACGTTAAAACAGGATAATGAGACATTGCTGTCTGTCAATATCTATATCAGCGTGTACGATGCGGAGCTTACGAGGCTTGATCCGGTGCTTTCAGAAAACTACGATACGCTTTTGCCGGAGCTTGCCGACCACAAGAGGAGCGTGAGAAGGAGCTTCAGTGAAGCCGGGATGAAGCTTTCGGGCATGGATTTTTTGCAGTTCCAGAGCTTTGTGGGTTCCCAGGTCTCCGCCTATGATCCGCTCGTGAAAGAAGCCAGAGGAATCCCCAGCAATACGATTGCCGGGATGTTCCCCTGGATATTTGCACATATATCGGACGAGGGCGGGATCAAGCTCGGTTCCGCAGACGGCGTGCCGGTCTTTATCAACTTTTTCCGCAGGGATTCCGAGCGTGTGAACTCGAACATGGTGATCGTGGGAAAGTCCGGTTCCGGAAAATCCTATGCGACCAAATCACTGCTCACGAACCTCGCCTCCGAGGATGCGAAGATCTTTATCTTAGACCCGGAGAATGAATACTCCGAGCTTGCTGCTAACCTGCATGGAAAGGTGATCAATGTGGGAAATGCACAGTACGGGCGTTTGAATCCGTTCCATATCATCACGGCACTTGACGATGACGAGGCAGACGAGGAAGGCGGAGGGCCGGGCGGCAGCTTTGCGACGCATTTACAGTTTTTGGAAGAGTTTTTCAGGCAGATCCTGCCGGATATCGACAGGGATGCTCTCGAATACTTAAATTCCCTGGTGGAGCGGGTGTACCTTGACTTTGGCATCACGCCGGAGACAGATCTTTCGACCTTCACGGCAGAGGATTATCCGATTTTTGATGACCTGTATGACATTGTTTTAGCGGAGTTTGAGCGGACGAATAACGAATATTTGAGGCAGATGCTCCGGTCGCTTGTAAACTACATTTCCAAGTTTTCCACGGGCGGAAGGAATGCGAATATCTGGAACGGTCCTTCGACGATCACGACGG
>JAFVAA010000205.1 GCA_017476305.1 Lachnospiraceae bacterium | reverse complement strand
TGTACATTGGCAACAAAATAAAACCAAGGGATTCTTGGTAACTTCACGATAACACGAAAACAAATATTTAGGCAGTCTTGGCGGCAAGTGGAGGGTATTCTCTCTTGCGGAGTTCAATCAGTGCCCCCATAATCCTTCGTCCTTTTGAGGTAACTGTATAACGGCGGGATCGTGGAACTTTCTTTATCAGACCATGCAGCCGAAGTTTCTTTAGCAAACGACTCGTCTTGCTTCCGAGTTTTCGGGCATCTTTGATATCAGGGAAAATGATATTGCGTATATCCTTGTTCCTGAAACCGTTGATAAAATATCTGCCATCACAGATTGTTTCCATGATACGAATCGTTTCTGGCGACCAGACATTGAACCCTGTGACGGTTTTTCCATGCACTTTTTTGTTGGTGCAGACTTTGCCGATTTCATCCAAGGTTGACTTTACGGGTACGATGTCAATCATTGCATCCAGAAACCTTTGATTGCAAGCTTTGGCAACCTCAGCATAGCGATAAAGATTTGAGATGGATTTTCCCATGGGCTTCCACCGCCTTGATTCTGTTCCGTCCTTATGATGAACGGTACCGAAGACTTTGAACTCGCATGGATTGTTTATCGTGGTTTCTATTCTTAGTACGCTGCACTTGTCATACATCTTGATACTGTTGGACTTCAACTTGAATTTCACCCTGCAGCCAATAGGACGGTCTTTATAATCGGAGACTGCTTCTCCCAGAAACCGCGGATCCGGTTTTCGTCCCATAAAGGTGAAAACATCGGTGCATGTAAAATCGTAGAATGCGTGACCTACCAGCGAGGGATAGATATCCTCGAGGAAACTTCGTTCCCTGAACATGACATCGGTAGCGAACTCGCATTGATTTACGCACCAGTGATAGCCCTGTCCGAAAAAATGATATACAGTATCAAGAAAGGGATTGATGGACTTCGCAAAGGCATCGAGATGACGACATAGTTTGGTAGAATCAAACCTGTCAGCTAATTCCTGAGCTTTTGTTACATCCGAAAGATCAGTAAAGGAATTGTCGTAGCATTCGTAAGAAATGTTGTTCTTATCGAAAACAGATTTCATCAATTCCCTGCCGTTTATATAGACCTGGATATTGAACGGAAACCATGTCTGGATTTTTACAAACATGAAGCCGAATTCTTTATCCTGATAATAGAGGTAGTAATGAAGGCATTTGGTATTGCATGACTTTACAACAAGCATGCCGTTATCAGAACCGTATACTTTTGCAGTTTTACAAGCTTCAAGGGTTTTTAAAACACAGATCAATCCATCGGAGGGATTATTCTGATTCAGGTATCTTTTGGCAATATCCTCTTTTCTTTCTTTTGTGGAATTATCTGCAATATCTCTTCACAAAATTCCACATCATCAGCCAGAACTTCAAAAAAAGTATCATCAATCGGACGAAGCATTTGGATTTTTTCTATCAGCTTCTCATTCGCTTCTGCCACCACGGATCCCCTTTCTTTTAGATAATCACACAAATTATTTCTTGCATTCAGTATAAACTCCTTTGCTGATTTTTGCAACCAAAACTTTCCGTGCCAAAATCAGCACTTTCTGCATGAAACAACATTTTTCTGTCGATTTTGGGCAAAAAAAGAACAAAAATGACGATCATAAATCATTTTCGTTCTCAAAAAACATCTAATCTTTCAGAAAAGGGGCGGAATCCCTCCCGTTACTCTTCCTCATCCCCCTCATTCATCATATTCCATGCCCTGGTATCTAAAATCTCCTCATAGGCATCTGCTGCCGCATCATACTCCTCCTCGTCGTCAATATCTTCCATCTCAAAATCATCCTCACCTAAATCCTTTAGCCGAAACACATAATACTCCGTGATATTCTCCACACCACCGGGAATGAGTGCTGCATAAAGCTTTTCTCCCACCTCATAAATTTCATCCACATAGAAATCCACATCCTTTCCATCCTCGTCCGTAAGTGTCACCATCGTTTCCTCAAACCCATATTCTTTATTTTCTTTCATGATAAATTTTCCTTTCTTCTTATTCTTCCAAAAACATCTAAGTTCCTGCCCACAGCCTAAGAACTGCAGACAGGAACTTTTCTGTCTTTTAACGATAAAAAATTTTCAAAATATGATACCTATTACTCCACCGTCACTACTTTCGCCAGATTTCTCGGCTTATCCACATCAAGCCCTTTATCCATCGAAACATAGTACGCCAAAAGCTGCAAAGCACCAGAAGCCGGAAATACCATGAAGTCATCCGCCATCACAGGAAGCGTAAATACATCCGTATATTCCGCATCTGCCAGATCAAAATCCTGTCTGACGAACAGCACCACGCTCGCTCCTCTCGACTGTACCTCCCGGATATTCGAAAGCTCCTTTTCCTTCAGCTTCTCCTGTGTCACACACGCCACCACCGGAGTATTTTCCGTAATCAGCGCAATCGTACCATGCTTTAGCTCCCCGGAAGCATAAGCCTCCGTATGAATATAGGAAATCTCCTTTAGCTTCAAAGCCCCCTCCAAAAGAATCGAATAGTCCAGACCACGTCCCAGCATGAACGCATCCTTTGCATCTAAGATCTTTCTGGCAATCTTATGGATATCGTGCTTCCGCTTTAGCACCTCATCTAATCTGTCCGGCACCTGCAAAAGATTTTCCACATATGCCTTTTCTGCCTCCTCGTCAAAAATCCCGCGGACCTTCGCCATCCGTCCGATCAAAAGCATCAAAGTCAGCACCTGTGTCGTATACGCCTTCGTGCTCGCCACCGCGATTTCCGGCCCTGCCACCGTATACATGACATAATCACTCTCTCTGGCGATCGAAGAACCCTTGATATTGATGATACCAATGCTCTTTGCCCCTTTTTTTCTCGCATATTTTAATGCTTCCAGCGTATCAATCGTCTCCCCGGACTGCGAAATCGCCAGAACCAGCGTCTTTTCGTCGATGAGCGGATCCTCATACATAAATTCTGACGCATACTCTACATCCATAGGAAGTCTGAGCCTTTTCTGAACCACCGCCTTCGCTACCAGTCCCGCGTGCATCGCTGTACCACAGGCAACCACGCAGATTCTTTCACAATCTTTTAGAATTTCATCCGGAATTTCATCCACAGAAAGGTCAATCCTTCCATCCACAATCCTTCCATCCAGTGTCGCCCGCAATGCCTCCGGCTGCTCCATAATCTCCTTTTCCATGTAGAATGGATACTTTCCTTTTCCGGCTCTCGTCGTATCCCAGTCAATCTCTAAAAACTCCGGCTCTACCTTTTTCCCGTTCAAATCAAAGAGTTTAATCTTCTTCTTATGTAGCTCCGTGATCACATACTCCGGAATGACCATATACTGATCAGCCGGTCCCGCAAGTGCCACCACATCGGATGCAAGCATCGTACCATTTTCATTATATGCAGCTACAATCGGGCTGACATTACGAATCGCATAGATTACATCCGGTCTGTCTGTAAACATAATCACTAAAGAAAAGGTTCCTTTTAAATATTTTACCGCCTTTTTAATCGTTTCATGCGGGTCCCCGTCATAAAGACGGTTTAAAACTGCAGCCACTACCTCCGTATCTGTCTGCGACTTTAAATCCTTATGCAGCATAAAATGATCCTTTAGCTCCTCATAGTTTTCTATAATTCCATTGTGTACCAAAAGCACATCCCCTACACGGTGCGGATGTGCATTCACATCACTGACACCGCCATGTGTCGCCCACCTGGTATGACCGATTCCACAGGTGGAAATTTTCTTGTCATTTTCACAGATATGCCTTAAATCCGCTACCCTTCCTGCACACTTTCTGATTTTCACCTTTCCCGTCTTTTTATTCAAGGTAGCAATTCCGGCACTGTCATAGCCACGATACTCCAAAAGCTCCAATGAATTTAAAAGCTGGTCCGTTACTGAATTTTTTCCATTATAACCTACGATTCCACACATAATACTGATCCTTTCTGAATTTATTTATAACGTCTGCTGTATTTCGCCCCCGTTAATTCTGATTTATATATTTTTCTTCCCCATTTGATCATACAGGTATCTCCGTAATTACATTCTCCGGCAGTAATATAATTCGAATGCTTCGAAACAATGATTACGGAATGGCCGCTATACCGGATCACATCCCCCGCCTTACACTTCGAAAACGAATAAAAGTTTTTAATCTTTGCCTTTTTTCCATAGATCAGATCGCTCATCATCCAGGCAAAGCCATAGCACTGGTAGCCGAGCACTCCATCCGGGCAAAAGTAATAGTTGCAGGTATCTGCCAGACCATCATACGCACTATGATAGCAAGGTCTGCTCGTCACCGTAGTGCTGGTGTATTTCGATTTTCCTGCATGATTCCAATATTTCCCATTCGGATATTTTTTTTGCAATTTCCGGAACATCACCGCCAGCTTCGAAGTATCTAACTTCGCTAACTTCTCTGCCGGGCTAAAGGAACCATATGCATATTTCCCATTTTCCTTTATATAGGCACGGATTTTATAATACGTATTTTTCTTTTTTGATATATTTTTAACCGTATATTTTAGTGTATCCTCGCTGGCGATCCGCTTTGCACGTTTATATTTTCCGCCTGCTGTCTTTTTATAGATTTCATACCCATCCACGCCGGAGGATTTTGACCATGTCAGTTTTGCATTTACTTGCTTCGCTCTTTTGACAGATTCTATTTCCACCTGCTGGATCGCTAATTTCCATGCCCCCGTTTCCGTTCCCAGCTCCAGATATCCTTCCTCAGTCTCCTGATAAGCTACTACACGATACGTATACGTAAAACCTCTGCGAAATTCAATATCCTGAAATTCTAACAGATTGTACTGTTCGTTTTCCACACTCCCAAGCCATTCATAGTCTTCCTGAAAAGCCGCTTTCCGGTAAATATCAAAACCGGTATTCGTCCCACTGCTGTACCACGAAAGAGTCAGATTATAATCATCATATGTCTCTGCATACAATTTGCTCATCTCTGCATAATAGGACGGAAGCATCGGCTGTCCGTTTCCCTCTGCACCGGCTGCGATTCCGTTCATATGCCCGCCAAGCAAAATACTAAAAGACAGCACCAGAGCATACATAGCTCTCTGAACCCGTCTCTTCTTCCTTAAATGTACTCTCTGCAAACTCATGCCATAGCCCCCTCTCTCTTTTCGTTACGGATCACAAAACTAATCCCTTTGTCTCCTCACGACCAAGCATCAGATTCATGCACTGGATTGCTGCTCCCGAAGCTCCCTTGCCCAGATTGTCAAACTGCGCGGAAAGCACGATCCGCTCCTCATTTCCGGTCACATAAATCTTCAGGCCGTCCCATCCGGACAGTCCCTTTCCTGCTAAAAAACCACTGTAAACGACCGCATCCTCTTTTTCGCTCACACGGATAAACACCTGTCCTTTATAATATTCTCTATAATACTCCAACAGACTCTCCGGAGTCTGCTTTCCATTCAGGAGCTCTGCATATAAAGGAACAGAAACCACCATGCCGCTGTAGTAATCATCAATGATCGGAGAGAAAAGGGGAGTCCTTGAAAGTCCCGTAACCTTTTGCATTTCCTTTAAATGCTTATGTTCCTGGGAAAGTGCATACTCCCTGCCGGAGGAAAACTCCACTGGCCGTTCCTTTTCTTCATACGCCGCAATCGTCTTTTTCCCCGCTCCGCTGTAACCGCTGAGCGCAAAGCTCGTCACGGGGTAATCCTTTGGCAGAATACCACCTGCGATCATCGGATAGACCAGAGAAATAAATCCTGAGGCATAGCAGCCCGGTACGGCAATACGTTTTCCATTTATAATATGCTCTTTATGCTCCTTTGACAATTCAGGAAAACCATATGCCCATCCTTCCTCCGTCCGATGCGCCGTCGAAGTATCAATGATCCGCACATGATCTTTTTCCACAAAGGATACCGATTCCCTCGCCGCATCATCCGGCAGACAGAGGAACGTGATATCCGACTCATTGATCATCTGTTTTCTCACTGCTGGATCCTTTCTGTCCTTCTCCTCGATCCTTAAAAGCGTCACGTCCTCTCTCTCTTTGAACCTCTCATCAATCCTAAGCCCCGTCGTTCCTGCGCTGCCATCAATAAAAACCTTTGTCATAGCCTTCCTCCAGATTTTTCTCAAATATCGTTCCAAAACCCACCTAGCCTACATTATATACCACAGCAAATCACTTTGGCAAGTTTCTGATCACTTTTCTTATTTTTTTATTGCGAAACCTCTATATCATCATATATAATAATAATAGCACTTTTTCCGAAGGGAGTTTATACATTATGAAAAAAATCGTTTTGACCGGTGGCGGTACGGCAGGTCATGTAACCCCGAACATCGCATTGATACCGGAATTAAAGAAAAAAGGATACGATATTCATTATATTGGCTCTTATGAAGGGATCGAGAGAACCCTGATAAATGATTTAGGGATTCCGTATTATCCGATTTCCAGCGGGAAGCTTCGCAGATATCTTGATCTGAAAAATATCAGCGAATCCTTTAAAGTCATCAAAGGCTTGGGGCAGGCGAGAAAGCTGCTAAAGGAAATTGGACCGGATGTTGTCTTTTCGAAGGGCGGATTTGTTTCCGTTCCCGTCGTTCTGGCAGCGAAATCCCGACAAATCCCCTGTGTGATCCATGAGTCTGACATGACGCCGGGGCTTGCAAATAAAATCTGCATTCCTTGTGCCAAATGGGTATGTACCAACTTTCCGGAGACCTTACAGCATCTTCCATCTGAGAAGGCCGTTTTGACCGGTTCCCCGATTCGAAGTGAGCTGTTTCATGGGGATAAAGAGAAGGGACTCGCATTTTGTGGATTTCATGACAAAAAACCGGTGATCCTGATCATCGGCGGAAGCCTGGGCGCTGTAGCAGTAAATAATGCCATACGAAGCATCCTTCCCAGCCTTTTAGAAAATTTTCAGGTCATCCATCTATGCGGACAAAACAAGATCGATCCCTCTTTAGAAGGAGCGAAAGGATACGTACAGTTCGAATATATAAAAAAGGAGCTCAGTGATCTGATGGCGGCTTCTGATATCATGATTTCCAGGGCAGGAGCGAATGCTATCTGTGAAATCCTGGCTCTCAGAAAGCCAAATATTTTGATTCCGCTCTCCGCACAGGCAAGTCGTGGAGACCAGATCTTAAATGCTGCTTCTTTTGAAAAAGCCGGATACAGTATTGTCCTAAAGGAAGAAGAAATGACAGATGCAAAGCTTCTGGCTGCGATTTCAGAAGCCTATGAAAACCGTGAAAAATATATAAAAGCCATGAAACAAAGCCAGCTAAACAATTCCATCGAAAAAATCATCGGTTTGATCGGGGAAGCTGCTTCCCATTGACCCTTTTATCCTCTGATAAAAGAGAGAATTTCCAAAAAATACCTGAAAGAAGGGAAAAAGATGAACATACCAAAGGATCCTCTGATTTTACTCAGCTTTATCAACACGAAGCTGCGTGATTTTTATCCTTCCTTAGATGTATTATGTGAGGATCTGGAAATCAAAAAAGACAGTCTGACAGAAACACTGGCGCAGGTGGATTACCACTACGATCCATCTGCCAATCAATTTACCTGACAGCAGCCTGTAACAGGTCAGCAGGTCTGAACTGTTACAGCTGCCAATAGCACTAAACTTCTTTTTCTGTCACGATCTCTCCGGCTTCGTTTCTGGTCATCCAGGCAGACATGCCGGAGCCATGATTCCCAAAGGGGCGTTTATGAAATCCGAATTTTTCATAAAAGCCCTCTTTTTTGTAGGCAGACATCAGGCTGATCATCACGCTCTCGCCCGGAAGAAGATCTTTCTCAATATATTCTAACGCCATCGTAATCATTTTTTTCCCAATGTGCCTTCCCTGATACTCCGGTTTTACAATCACATCTGTGATCAGAAAGGACCATCCGCCATCACTCACGACTCGCACCATCCCCACAGGTCTTCCCCCATATATCGCCACACACAGGTAAAAAGAATGTGCGAGCGCGATCTCTGCCCGTCGCGGCTTCACTAACATCCAATCCACCGCCTCTCTGAGTCCATTGTAATCCTCTATCGAAATAGAATCGGTAAACGTCACATCTTCTAAAGGTAAGCTTTCCATAAAAAACCTCCTGGGGAACTGTCACAAAATGACCTACCGCATTTTACAAAGCAAAGCACCAGATGTACAGGCATTTTTCCCAAAAAAACGGTAAGCTTTGGTAAGGTAAGTATCCATTTTTGACAGCTCCTAAAGTTTGATTACTCTTAAAATACGCAGAACAAAGGGGCAAGCCACACAGCCCTGCCCCTCGGTTCATGACATTCGTATATTTTATTGTAACACTACAGCTTGAAGAATGCAATCTCCTGTTCCAAACGGTCAGAAAGCTCTGTCAGATTTCCTGCAGACTCTGCCAAAAGATTGATCGTAGCATTTAACTCCTGCATAGAAGCTGTCGTCTGCTGTGTGGCAGCCGCATTTTCCTGGGAAATCGCAGAAAGGTTAGAGATGACATCCACGACGCGGACACGAGCGGAATCACAGTCATCCGTCTGCTCTTTGATCTCACTGGTCTCCTCTCTGGATTCATCAATACCATTCCGGACATTCGCAAATTCTTTTCTCGTCTGATCCAGCTTCTCCTGCTGTTCATCTACGATCTTACGGACATCCTCCATGACATCGACCGTTTTCTCAGAATCCTTCAAAAGATTTTCAATGATCTCGCTTACTTTCTGTGCAGATTCATTGGACTGCTCTGCAAGCTTCTGGATCTGATTTGCTACGACTGCAAAACCTCGTCCCTGTTCCCCGGCTCTGG
Organism: Lachnospiraceae bacterium; assembly: GCA_017476305.1. GTDB lineage: Bacteria > Bacillota > Clostridia > Lachnospirales > Lachnospiraceae > Butyribacter. Next base: position 281 of record JAFVAA010000205.1, on the reverse strand, counting down.
CAGCCTCGATCGAAGCATTCAGAGAAAGAAGATTGGTCTCCTCTGCAATCGAGGTAATGAGCTGAATCGCTTCACTGATCCTGTTCGCAGACTCATTCGTAGCATTTACCTGCTCTCCGATACGCTCAATTGCTTCCATCGTCTTGTCATTTGAAATGCTCAGATCTTTAATAATGGCTGTGGAAGAATCGCCTGCCTCCTTCATCTCACCGGAGGTTCCATCCAGATTCGCCACACTGTGTACGATCTTTTCAATCACACCGCCCATCTGTGTGATATCG
>JAFVAA010000204.1 GCA_017476305.1 Lachnospiraceae bacterium | reverse complement strand
TTTCTTCCAAAATGATCCCTCCTTTCTCCTAAATGTGTGTTTTTTATATTTTTCATAGTAGACAGGTATTTGGATTGTATGTTTTAACCCTCTATTTTGTTTAAAATATGTATTTTTATAAAAACCGACAAATAACACATCGTACATTCTATTTTATATCAAATACGGGGAAATTACAAGAAACATATTAGGAATAAACTGAAAAATTTTGTTTTATACTCCTAAACGAAACTAATTTTTTTTTACGAGTATAAAGGATACGCACGGATTTTTTCCATTTTTTTTGTGGAAAACCTGGTTATCTACATTTTTCCACAATTATGGTGTATAATTATGTGATGGATAAATTGTTAAATATTTGTTTCAAAAAAGTGCCATTTTAAGGCAAATCGTGGATAATGTGTATAAATTTGTGGAAAAGTTAGTATAATTTTCACTTTTCCACATTTTATAAACATTTTGTGTATAACTAGCTCTGAACATATTTTCTATCGACAAAGGTAGTATAGTAAAAAAGGCTTATTTTCATATATGTAAGTTATAATTTTACATTAGATTATATTTTAGAAGCCATGTGTAAAATCGAAAAGGTGATATTAGTTTCTTCCTATTATATATAATTTTGATTTTTTGAATTTTGCTTTTCTGGTGTTATCCTTTTAGACAATAAACAGTGTCCACATGTGGAGAACTATGTGGAAAATAGAAAAGGTAACATTATGCGAGTAACATTAATATAAATATTGTAAAATATGCACTTGACGAATAAGAAAAATGCTACTATAATATGTTTTGTGTGTGATTTTTTATCAATAGGCTTTTTGTGTGGTGTTTGAAAGCTTTTTGATTTTAAATGCACAGGTTCTTTTTAATCATAGGAAATTCAGGAAAAGGAGGTGTGGGGAAATGAAGATGACATTTCAGCCAAAGAAGAAGCATAGAAAAAGAGTTCATGGCTTCAGAAAGAGAATGCTTACGTCAAATGGCAGGAAGGTATTAGCTAGAAGAAGGGCAAAGGGAAGACATAAGTTGTCTGCATAGGTCGCATTTATGTGGCCTTTTCTTCTATTTTTCTTTTCTTGTGTCATTTGCATGTATTGAAATGATTTGACAGAGGGATAGCGGTGTTTGATTCTATTAAGAAAAATGAGAATTTTTTACAAGTATATCGTCAGGGAAAGTCCTATGCGAATAAGTATTTAATTATGTATATTCTGTCGAATGGGACAGAACAAAATAAATTCGGAATTACTGTTAGCAAAAAAGTCGGAAACAGTGTAGTGAGGCATAGGGTTACCAGATTGATCAGAGAAAGTATTCGTTTGAATTTAAATTTGTTTGAAAAAGGTTATGACATTGTATTTGTTGCCAGAAAGACAGCTAAAGGAAGAAAGTATTCGGAGATAGAAAGTGCAGTGCTGCATTTGGGAAAGCTGCATCATATTATTAAGAAATGAAGAAAAAATCGTGTTTTTGACGTATGGATTTTTTTCATGGAGATATTATATGAAAAATATAATGATTTTTTTAATAAATTTATATCGTAAATATTTGTCTCCCTTAAAAAGAAGACCCGCCTGTATTTATACGCCTACCTGTTCACAGTATGCAGTTGAGGCACTTAATAAGTACGGTTTTTTTAAAGGGAGCTTTTTGGCTGTCAAAAGAATTTTAAGATGTCATCCTTTTGCGAAAGGGGGATATGATCCTGTGCCATGAATGTGCACGGATGAATATAGGTAATATACCGCTTTGCGGCGTTCATCCGGTGTAAGTAAATGAATGAAAGTATAAGCACTTAATTTGTTTACTATGAGAATATGGCGAGGAATGTGAAGGATTATGATGGATGCGTTTTTAACTACTTACCAGGGAGCATTATTAGGACCGATTGCCAGGCTTTTAGGAAAGATTTTAGAGGGCATTTACTATGTTCTTTCTTTGATTGGCATTCAGAATACGGGAATTTGTCTGATTTTATTTACATTTATTGTAAATGGTCTGATGATTCCATTGCAGATAAAACAGCAGAAGTTTTCAAAGATGTCTGCTATTATGAATCCTGAATTACAGGAGATACAAAAAAAATATAAAAACAAAAAGGATCAGCAGTCACAGCAGATGATGTCGATGGAAACGCAGGCTGTATATAAAAGATACGGAGTAAGTCCTGCGAGTGGCTGTCTTCCGCTTTTGATTACATTTCCTATTTTGTTTGCTCTTTATCGTGTTATTTATAATGTACCTGCTTATGTTGGACAGGTCTATGATATTTATGCGGGTCTGGCAGAACATTTACGGGATGCGGGTGCTACGGTAAAAGAGCTTTCCAAGTATCTGACTGCGAATACTTATGTAGTGACGGATGCAGTAAAGAATGCTGCAGGAGATCATGCAAAGGATATTAACTATTATGTGGATATTTTAGGGCAGTATGGTTCGGATGCATGGGACAAGCTAAAGGATGTATCGAAATACAGTGCACTTTCCGATGAGATTTTGGCGGTAAGAGAAAAGTCAAAGCATATCAATTACTTTTTGGGATTAAATATTGCAAACAGTCCAAGTCTGAAAAGTGTGAGTGTGATTATTCCGATCCTATCTGTGGTGACACAGTTTATCAGCACGAAGGTCAGTATGGCAGGTACGGATCAGTCTGCGATGAATCAGGACAATGCCATGGGAAATTCGATGAAAACGATGAACAACGTTATGCCTTTCGTAACCGGTGCAATGTGTTTCATGTTTCCAATCGGTGTTGGTATTTATTGGGTGACTGGTAATGTTTTTCGTATTTTACAGTCCATTGGTATTAATATTTATTTTAATCATATTGATATGGATGAGATGGTGGCGAAAAATGTGGAAAAGAACAGAGTTCGTATGGAAAAGCTGGGTGTGAAAACAAGCCCTTCTCCATCTGTAAAAAATAAGTCTTCTGTGAATGGGAATAACAGTTCTGATTCTTCGAAGGGAGAAAAGAAAATGTCTGCTTCTGAAGCGGCAAAAAGTGTTAAGAAATCGGATCATCATACTTCTTATCAGGGAAGTAAAAAGTATAAGGAAGGCAGTATAGCAGCATATGCGAATATGCTAAGACGGGATGAGAATAATAAATAAGTGTATTGTAAAATGGATAGGGATTTTTTTGCTACAATTTATAATGGATGTGTGTGTAACACGAGGAGGAGTTTATCATGGAATGGAAAGAGTTTACGGCAAAAACTGTAAGTGAGGCGCTTACAAATGCTTCGATTGAATTTAATGCTTCTAGTGATAATGTAGAATACGAGGTGATTGAAGAGCCATCTTCAAAATTGTTTGGACTGATGAATAAACCGGCAGTGATCCGTGCCCGTTTGAAAATGTCTTTAGATGAAGTGGCGAAGGATTTTTTGAGAAAAGTGTTTGATGCAATGAATATGACAGTCGATGTGGAAACGGTTTATAGTGAGGAGGAACAGACTTTATCAGTTGATCTTTCCGGAGATGAGATGGGGATTTTGATTGGGAAGAGGGGCATTACTCTGGATTCTCTGCAGTATTTGATCAGCCTGGTCGTGAATCGAAATTCTGAGAGTTATATTAAAGTGAAGCTCGATACTGAAAATTATCGGAAGAGAAGAAAGGAAACTTTAGAGAATTTAGCCAGAAATCTGGCACAGAAGGTTAAGAGGATCCACAAGCCGGTTTATTTAGAGCCGATGAATCCTTATGAGAGAAGAGTGATTCATTCTACTCTGCAGAAGGATCGTTATGTGGAGACGCATAGCGAAGGGGAGGAACCATATCGTAAGGTTGTAATCGCACCGAAACCTGGAATGGATTCCGGATATGGCAGAGGCAGATACTCGAAGGGAAAATCTTCTTATGGGAGAAATGGATATCGGAAATCCTATCGCGGAAATAATCATCGCAGGGATTATAATAATGGTGATTATAATAATCATTATGAGTCATCTGATTCCTATGAGGAAAATGCAGAGACAGGCTATCAGGATGCCAATGTGAATACTGCAGATTTTTCTGATTTTGTGAATGAATAATGCGTTACTATGAATAGTAACAATAATGCTTGAAGAGGTAAGGGGCTGGTTTACAGTCCCTTTTTTACTTTATAGGAAAGGAAGTTTCCTATAAAGTAAAAAATAGTTTGTGCACAGCTGCATAATGATATTAGTTGCTACGCAGCATACAGCTGGCACACAAAGTGATGCAAGCCCCTCATGAGGAAAGGGATGGGGGGTAAAGTGGGCTTGCCCACTTTGTTCTGAGATAAATAATAGAAGGAGATTTTTATGGAAGGAGATACGATTGCGGGAATTGCCAGCGGCATGGGCGGTGGTATAGGAATTATCAGAGTGAGTGGACCGGATGCTTTTTTTGCTGTGGGCAGGATTTTTCGTACAAAAAAATATCTGGATTCTTTTTCAGAAAAAGAGGAGAAAGAGTGGGATGAGGAATATTTTTTGAAAAAAGATTCCCATACGATTCAATATGGTTTTATTGTGAATGAAAAATCAGAAGTCATTGATGAAGTGATTGTACTTTTGATGAAATCTCCGAGAAGCTATACCCGTGAAGATGTGATTGAAATTGATTCACATGGAGGAGCTTTGGTTTTACAGAAAATTTTAAAATGTTTACTTTCTGCAGGTGTTCGTCTGGCGGAACCGGGAGAGTTTACGAAGCGTGCATTTTTACATGGAAGGATGGACCTGTCACAGGCAGAAGCTGTGATGAAAATGATTTCTTCAAAAAGTGAATTCGCTTTGGATACTGCAGTTAAGCAGTTAGAGGGAAGTTTGTCCAGATATATCGGAGAAATCAGGGAAGCCCTTTTATATCATATGGGGGAGATTGAGGCGGCTTTGGATGATCCGGAGCATTATTCTTTAGATGGGTATTCGGAAAAACTGGAAAAGGTTATAGGGGAACAGCTGCTAAGATTAGAAAAGCTTTTGAAAAATTTTGATAATGGAAGAATGTGGTCAGAGGGAATCCAGACGGTGATTGTAGGAAAGCCAAATGCGGGAAAGTCTTCTTTGATGAATCTTCTTTTAGATGAGGAGCGCGCGATTGTAACGAATGTGGCGGGAACGACCAGAGATATTTTAGAGGAGTCTTTTCGTCTGGGAGATCTGGTCTTAAATCTGGTGGATACTGCAGGGATTCATGAAACGGAGGATACGGTAGAATCCATAGGTGTGAAAAAAGCTGTGGATTATTTGAATCAGGCAGATTTTGTAATTTATGTTGTCGATATCTTAGATCATTTTAATCGGGAAGATGAGGAGATTATTTCTCTTTTAAAGAATAAAAAGGGTGTGATTCTTTTGAATAAATCAGATTTGGAGACAGATGCTTCTATGAATTCTGAATTATTTGATATGCTTGGCTGGAAACAGATTACTTTTTCGGCAAAGGAAGGTCTGGGACTTTATGAGCTAGAGGAGTATATTACGGAGTTATTTTTACAGGGGGATATTTCCTATAATGATCAGGTGTATCTGACGAATCTGCGTCATAAGGAAGCAGTGGAGCATGCACAGGAAAGTCTTAACCAGGTTTTATGTGCGATTCAGGATGGGATGCCGGAGGATGTTTTGATGGTAGATCTGATGGATGCTTATAGCAGTTTGGGGTTGATCAGTGGAGAGACTGCTTCAGAGGATTTGGTGAATAAGATATTTGAGGAATTTTGTATGGGAAAGTGATTGCTTTTCTTATTTATAGTCAATTTAATTTTATATGATTCTATAAAAATTTTATTTTATACTCATCAGCAAAAATATTTGCAGATTATTTGCTGTGAATAGTACCGGTAATTTTTGGAATTTTTTGAATGTTAATTTAGAGTGTTTTAGATGGAGGAAGGTTATGTCTTTTGTATATGAAGGTTATGATGTTATTGTGATCGGGGCAGGTCATGCCGGGTGTGAGGCTGCACTTGCGGCTGCGAGACTCGGGATGAAGACTTTGATTTTTACGGTAAGTATTGACAGTGTGGCAATGATGCCATGTAATCCGAATGTGGGAGGCAGTTCGAAGGGACATTTGGTGCGTGAAGTCGATGCGCTTGGCGGTGAGATGGGAAAAAACATTGATAAAACCTTTATTCAGTCAAAGATGCTGAATCTGTCAAAAGGCCCTGCCGTACATTCGCTCCGGGCACAGGCAGATAAAAAGGATTACAGCCAGGCGATGAGAAGGGTTTTAGAAAATACGGAGAATCTGACTTTGAAGCAGGGGGAGGTTGCTGAGGTTTTAGCGGTTTCTGATGAGAGTGATATTTCCTCTTTTGAAAATCTGGATTTTTCTGATTTAAAAGAAATTGAATGTAAATTGGATGAATTATATTCTGAGAAAATGATATCAGAAGAGTTCGGAAAATCAGAAGAATCAAGAAAAATGAAGGTGATTGGGGTTCGGACGACTTCCGGTGCAATTTATCTCTGCAATGCAGTCGTGATGTGTACCGGGACGTATCTGAAAGCCAGATGCATCTATGGGGATGTGAGCCAGTATACCGGACCGAACGGGCTTTCTGCTGCAAATCATCTGACGGATTCTTTGATAAAGTTAGGAATCGATGTGCGTCGTTTTAAAACGGGTACACCGGCGAGAGTGGATGGCAGGACGGTTGATTTTTCAAAAATGCAGGAGCAGAAAGGGGATGAAAAAATTGTACCCTTTTCCTTTACAAATCATCCGGCAGATTTGGAGAGAGAACAGGTTTCGTGCTGGCTGACTTATACGAATGAGGAGACACATCAGATTATCCGGGAGAATATTGACAGGTCGCCTCTTTATTCCGGAAATATCAAGGGAACGGGACCGAGATATTGTCCTTCTATAGAGGATAAGGTGATGCGGTTTGCGGACAGGGAAAGACATCAGGTTTTTTTAGAGCCGGAAGGAAATTATACAAATGAGATGTATATCGGTGGAATGTCAAGCTCGCTGCCGGAGGATGTACAAGAGAAAATGTATCACACAGTACCGGGGCTGGAGCATGCAAACATTGTAAGACATGCTTATGCGATTGAGTATGATTGTATTGATCCGGTTCAGTTAAAGGCTTCTTTGGAATTTAAGGACATTGATGGATTTTTTAGTGCCGGTCAGGCAAATGGAAGTTCCGGTTATGAGGAGGCGGCTGCTCAGGGAATCATAGCAGGAATTAATGCTGCCCGTAAGGTTTCTGGAAAGGATCCTGTGATTTTGAATCGTTCTCAGGCTTATATTGGTGTGCTGATTGATGATCTGATTACGAAGGGAACGAATGAACCATATCGTATGATGACTTCCAGAGCAGAGTATCGTTTGCTTTTAAGGCAGGATAATGCTGATCTTCGGTTGACGGAGATTGGATATGAGATTGGGCTGATTTCGGAGGAGCGTTATAAAAAGCTCTGTGAAAAGAAAAATCAGATTGAGAAAGAAATTTTTCGTTTGAAGGAGACTACCGTGGGTACTTCTGAAAGAGTCCAGAGTTTTTTAGAGAAGCATGGCAGTACGCTTTTACAGTCGGGTTCGACTTTAGAGGAGCTTACGAAACGTCCGGAGCTTTCTTATGAGATTCTTTCTGAGATTGATGAGGGACGACCGGAGCTTAGTTCAGAAGTGAAAGAGCAGGTAAATATTAATCTAAAGTATTCAGGTTACATTGAACGACAGAAACGGCAGGTGAAGCAGTATCAAAAAATGGAAAGTAAGAAAATTCCTGACGATATTGATTATGATGATGTGTACAGTCTTCGTCTGGAGGCGGTTCAAAAGCTAAAGCAGTTTCGTCCGGCTTCTGTGGGACAGGCTTCGCGTATTTCCGGGGTGTCACCGTCAGATATTTCCGTGCTTTTGATTTATTTGGAAAAATTTAAGAAATAAGGGAGTATAGTCCTAAATTCCAAATAGCTTTATCTTATTTGAGAGATTTTAAAATAAACAGAGTTTGTTGCATGATTTCTTAAAATATGCCTTAGCAGCAAATGTTTCGGTGAGGAGGGTTTATATGAATTTTTCTGACTTTGAAGTTATTTATCAAAAGTGGAAGGATATCCTTGTGATAG
>JAFVAA010000203.1 GCA_017476305.1 Lachnospiraceae bacterium | reverse complement strand
TCCTTTCTGTCATATGGCTGGTAGATTAGAGCATGGCCGCATTCACAGTAAAGCAGTCCGGCAAAGGGATTCCGGATCTTAGCTTTATTTCGGACACGGATTCCCTTTCCGCGTTTTGCGAGAGCTGCATGAAAGGTTTCTTCGTCAATGATTCCTTTATGGAGCCCGTCATATATTTGATAATTTTCCGGAGCATTTTTCGGTCTGGAGGCGGTCAGCACGCCATCTGTAATGTTTTTGACTGTTTTTCGTCTGTCCCATCTGACTTTTCCGATGTAAATAGGATTTTCCAGCATATCCTTGATGGCTGCGGGGGAAAAGTGCTTTGCTTTTCTGGGAACGTATCCTGCCTCATCCAGAGCATGCGCCACCCTGGCGAAGCCGTATCCATGATTTACAAACAGGTCAAAAGCCATTTTAATCGCAGGAGCTTCGGAAGGTTCCTCTTCCAATGTCCAGCATTTTTTATTATTTTCATCCTTTATGCATACTCTCTTATAACCGAAGGGAGCCACGCTTCCGATATAGCAGCCTCTTTTTACGGAAAGTCTGCGTCCGCGCGCCTGAATTTCTTTATAGTATTCCAGATAATCGGATCCACGTTGCAGCTCCATCTCGAAAAACTTCCGGTCGTATTTCTCCTGCAGGTCGTAGGTTTTTACCGGAGTCATGATTTTGGTGTTCGTATACCGGAAAGCGTTTACCAGCCGGCCACAGTCCTCTAAGTCTCCACGTCCTAAACGCTGCGGCTCAATTACGATGACAGCGGTGATATCAGGCGATTCTATCTGTTTTAAAACCTTTTTCACTTCTACCCGGGCTTCGATGGTCTCCCCGGACATGACTTCACGGTAAATCTGCTCCTCCGGAATACGGTAACCAAGCTCCTTTTCTGCAAATTCCTGCAGCTGGTATTCATGACGTTCTAAAACAGATTCCACGGATTCATTTGGATTATCGGCCTGGGATTTTCTGAGGTAGATTAGCTCCATAGTGCCACTCCTTTTTGATAACTCATTGGGTTGGCTTTAGTATAGGGGAAAGAGGAAGGAGGTGTCAAGAAAAAAACATAGTGTTGCTACTTGACAGATTAAAAATTTTTAGGTGTAATAGAAAGTAGAAAATTTACTGAGAGGATGATTTTAAATGAAAAAAACTAAGAAACACAAGAAAGGGTTAAAATGGCTATTGAAGCACAGAACATTAATTACAATATTTTGTATTGCAATCCCTTTACTGATATTTGTTATCTGCTTTGCTTTTATCGGGGCGAGTTCGTGCATAAACAAAAGATTGGAAAATGTGTATTATATTTCACAAATCATAGCAGCTCTGTTCGTGATTGGTGGAACTGTTATTGCTGTATGGCAGTATTATTTGTCTAGTAGGAGCGATATACGACAGACACAGATAATTCAAGTACAGAAAGCGATTGATTTATCGGAATATTATAAAGACCATATTCTTAGGAAGTACAGTGTGGTTAGGTATGTTTATGAGAAGGTGGGGATTTTAGATATTTTGCAGTCTATAAAGGTTGATGATATGGTTGAATTTGATGAAAAGGAACTAAATTCTTTGTTGTCTCCACATGATCGTGAAGAATTAAAGAAAATACAGGATAGTGAAAAATTTGCTGAAGCGATATTAGCGGCAAATATAATATATAGGCTTGATTTAAATATCAATGCTCAAGAAAGGATAAATGAAGAGACAAAGGAGAAGACAATTAATGTTGCCACTGAGCCGTTAATAGTAGGTTTTATGTCGAGCATAGTATTTGATTTATTAAATTGTATGGAATTTTTTGCTTTGCATTTTAAACATAATACAGCAGATTCTTCCGTTTTGTATAGGTCATTTTTTAAATAAAGTAAATCCAAAAACAATAATTGTTGCAGAAACCGAATTGTGGCCTAATTTTGCAAGACTTGTGAAAAATCGCGGAATAAATTTATTAATTATAAACGGAAGAATTTCAGACCGGACATATAACAGTTACAAAAAATTATCGTTCTTTTTCACGCCTGTATTGCGCAATTATACAAGAATTTTGACCCAATCCGAACAAGATAATCGAAAATTAATTTCAATTGGCGCTAATCCCGAAACCACTACAGTTATGGGAAATTTAAAATTTGATATTGCACGCAGAGAATGTGATTTTGATTTGGGTCAAGGTCACATAATCATTGCAGGAAGCACACATTCAACGGAAGATGAATTGATTATCCCTGTTTTTGAGCATATTAAAAAAGAATTTCCTGACACAAAACTTATTGTTG
>JAFVAA010000202.1 GCA_017476305.1 Lachnospiraceae bacterium | reverse complement strand
TTTGAGGAAGTCACAGGGAAAGCGGTTGTCGAGGTACACGCAATCATGCAGTCCCCGGAATACCCGTTCATGCTTGCCGACATTGACGGCTTGACAGAGGACGACCAAGGCAATCCCGCCATTTTGGAGATTAAGACGGCTTCGGAGTATAAGCGTTCTGAGTGGGAGGACGGCGTACCGGCATATTACGAAACGCAGGTGCAGCATTACCTTACCGTCACGGGTCTTTCAACTGCCTATATCGCCGTGCTTATCGGCGGCAACACATTCAGGCTCTATCAGGTGGATGCGGACAAAGAAGTACAGACTATGCTTGTCGCCGTGGAAGCGGATTTCTGGAACAAGGTCACGACCAGGACACGCCCAGAAATGGATGGTTCGGATGCAGCTAAGGAACTTTTGGATAAGACATACAAGGGCGGTATCAAGGAAACCGTTACACTCCCCGAAGAAGCAGAGGTCTATATCAGGCAGTATTTTGAGGCTTCCGTGGAAGAGGACAACGCAAAGGCGAAGAAGCAGGAGGCGGCTAACCGTATCAAGGAGCTTATGGGCGACCATAACAAGGCTTCATGCGGCGGGCATAGCGTATCCTGGACTCCCGTATCATCGGAGAGGCTTGACACAAAGGCACTCAAAGCGGAACAGCCAAAGGTCTATGAGAAATATGCAAAGACCAGCAACAGCAGGCGTTTCACCATCAAATAAAAAAGGAGGATTTCATTATGGCAACAAAGCAGATTGATTTGAAGGCATTACTGGCACAGAGGACGGCAGGGATCGTACCCGCAGAGAACGCCCAGGAGGTCATAGAGACAGCGGAGCAGTCCATCCCGAAGAATCTTATGTTTGACGCAGAGGCGACCGAATTTAAGCCGGAGACAAAGCCTGTTCATGGATCATCCATAAGGCGGCTTACGGTGGAAGAGGCAAAGGAAAGTGACGGGGAAATGTCACGCTTCATTGACGAGGTGCTTGTGTCGGGAGTGGATTACGGCATCGTTCCGAGGACGAGCAAGCCGACTCTCTTAAAGCCAGGTGCGGAGAAGATTCTGAATTTCCTGGGTCTTGTGGCAAGGACGGAGGTAGTGAACCGCATAGAGGACACCGGGAGCGGCTATTTCGCCTATGAGTGCAAGGTCTATGTGATTGACCGTGACGGCGTGGTAAGAGGCGAGGGTCTCGGCATCACCAACTCAAAAGAAGGCAAGTATGCCAAGAGTACGGGATTTGCCGTACAGAATACCATTATCAAGATGGCGAAGAAAAGGGCGTTGGTTGACGCTGTGCTGAATGTTGGTGCTATCTCCGGCAGATTCACGCAGGATGTTGAGGACATGAACCTTGATCCTGACACGCCTATGGGTAGAAACCCGGAGGAATTGAAGCAGAAGCCGAAAGATCCCCGTCCTGCCACCAAGAAGCAGCTTGAATATCTGGAAAAGCTGATGAGCCAGCACAACACTTCCGCAGCAGCTATGAGCAGGTACACCAAAGAGCATTACGGTGTCGATGATTACCGGCAGATCAACGGTATCCAGGCATCAGAACTAATCGAAAAGTACAAGGCATTGCAAAGCTGATTGTTAAATCTTTTTATACATCGGGCGGGCACCCTTGGCGGGATGCCCGTACTGGTGTATATATACCCATCGGGAGGATAGACCAAGTTGTTGTTGCAGAAATTGTTGTTATATCAATGTAAATGTAACATAATGATACGTTCCTTAGGGATATATTGATCCGGTTTTGGACTGAAAGGGCATATAAAACATTGTAATTCCGGGCGATAAATATATACCTGAAAAAAATCAAAATAACCGAAGGGTACTACAATTTTTTTGTATTTTCTTGATCCAATATCATTATCTTTTCATCTATATGTTTTTGGATGCTTTTCTTTGTCTTGGGTTCTACAACATTCTGAATTTGCTGTAAGAAAGAGGTAAGCATAAGGGCATCAAGCATTTGTTCATTTTGATGAGCTACCTTATATGAAGATGCATCACCATAGGAAAGCAAATTGTTTTCCCGATTATATTTCCGGGATAAAAAATCTATGATATTGTTCAAAAGATTATATGTCTGCTCCCGATCTGACAGAAAGGCATTTAATATAGATAAGTAATCTTGCGTATCTGAAGAAATTCCTTTTATGAACTCATATGTTTTAATAGCTTCATCAGAAAGACCGATTTTCCCTAAAACATTATTTCCTGGTCTTTTAGCAGAAGTCATCCCTAACAGATAATCCGTGCTTACATTGAATTTTTCTGCGTATGCAATAAGAATATCCGATGATGGCTGACTTTTGCCGCTCTCTGCCCTGCTGATGGTTCCGGTATTAACATGTGCAAATTTCGCCATATCCTTTTGCTTGATTGTTTTTTCAGGATGTGTTTCATTATACGATTCTCGCACTTCTTTAAGTCTGTCGCCAACGCTGATCATTTTTACCCTCCTTATTGCAGATTTGCAATTTCTTGTCCAATAAAAAATTTTATTGCGGATGTATCAATAATTCTGACAAGCATATTGAAATCTGTTAGTATGCCTATATGCAGTATTGCAACAACAATATATTTAGTTGCATA
>JAFVAA010000201.1 GCA_017476305.1 Lachnospiraceae bacterium | reverse complement strand
CGTCCCTGTCTCCCCAGATCCTCTCCTTGAATTTTTTCCACAAACGCTGTGGCAGTGTAGTGGATGCCAGAAAAAGAATCACGAAAAAGAAAAAATGGGTTCTCCACTGGTAAATTGCGGTATCATTGAGAAAATCCCCCCGAATTCCAAACATGGTCTTTAGATAAATTCCCATCTTCCCGAAATTTTCATTTGCAAAGAGCATCCAGCCGGTCACAATGATAAATTTCGTATAAACATGCCGTAAAAAATCCGGCCAGCATTCCATTTCCTTTCGCAGTACCAGCTTCTCTACTAACAGGATGGCAAAGTAATACAGCCCCCATAACACAAAATTCCAGGAAGCCCCATGCCAGAATCCCGTCAAGAACCAGACAATGAACATATTCAAGATCTGTCTTGCCCTGCCTTTTCTGTTGCCGCCCAGGGTAATGTAAACATAATCTTTGAACCAGCCGCTCAGAGAAATATGCCATCTTCTCCAAAATTCCGTAATACTTTTCGATTCATACGGATGCATTAAATTCTCCGCAAAAGAAAAACCAAACATTTTCCCAAGCCCGATCGCCATATCCGAATATCCCGAAAAATCAAAGTAAATCTGAAAGGTATATGCGAACGCGCCCAGCCATGCACCGGCTATACTAAGCTCATTCGGTGTCGAAGCAGCGATATCGTCCCATAAAAAGCCGACCTGATTTGCCAAAAGTACCTTTTTTGCGAGACCTATGAGAAACCGCTGCATTCCAGCCGTCCACGCCTCCACTGTCACAGACCTGCCTACCATCTGCTTTTCCACCCATTTATAGCGAACAATCGGACCTGCGATAAGCTGTGGAAACATGCTCACATACATTGCAAAGGAAATAAAATCATGCTGTGCCTTAACGGTTCTTCTGTAAACGTCAATGGTATAGGACATGGTCTGAAAGGTGTAAAAGGAAATTCCGATCGGAAGTGCCAGATGGAAAAGCCCTATATTCGAACCGGTCAACTGATTCCAGCTGGAAAGCAAAAGATCAAAATATTTGAATACAAAAAGAATCCCCAAATTTCCAACTACGGAAACCGCCAGAACAATTTTTCGGAATTTATCCTGCTTCTCCTTTTCAAACTTCTGCTCATCGAAGTATTCCAAAAGTCTTCCGTTGGCATAATCAAAAACTGTAGAAAATATCATTATGAAAATATATTTCGGCTCGCCCCACGCATAAAAGAAAAGACTGGAAATCATCAGCCAGAAATTTTTATATTTTTTAGGACATATTATATACAGTGCCAAAACGACTGGTAAAAAGGCACACAAAAATACCAAACTGCTAAAAACCATTTTTTCCTCCATGCCACGCTGCTATGACGAACACCAGACAGAAAATATAACAAATTCCATGCGATTTTATAAAATCTTAGCTAACATTCCGATCAGATATGCATTTCTTGTCATGGAAATGTTATTGAGGAATAAAACCTCTTTCGCTCTTTTTGTCTTCACGAGATCCTTCAGGTTCCCATCCCAGTAGCGATAATCGATTACATAGATCCGTTCATAGTGGTCTGCTAAAAACGGAACGAAGGCATTCCCAAAGGACTCCTTGACTACAATACAGCTGCTGCCATCCTGTTTTTCATTGTTTACAATAAGAGTATACGGGTTATCTCCGCACAAAAAAGCCAGATACTTTCCACTGATGCCGAAGTTTGTCGGATCGGAAATCACAGCTCCGTCCTTATATCTGTTTTCAGAATCCTTGTACTGCATTTGCAGATGTTTGCTGACAGGATAATACATCTCCACATCATCCTGCCTTAAATCCGGATTTTTATCCGCATCCACATAGATGGAACCTAAAAATCCCTCAGACACCTTTTTTTCATAAGCGGTAACCGGATTTGCCTCTAACCCCTTTTCCTGACAGAAGGCTGTGTAGGCATAATACGCCCCCAGCTGTGTCCAGTGATGATCCGTCCGAAAATAGATATATTCATCCCTATGCCGCATCATCACATCATATAGCGATATGAACCTTTCCCTGCCGGACAGTTTTTTTTCAATTTTCTCCAGTGCCTCTTTCTGATCACTGCTATTGATCTTCTTCACTTTATTATCCGGAAACGTGATCCCCACACTCGTAGGAATCACCATTTCATACACACTGACACTTTGATCCACCTCTTTTGTGAATTTATTGATCGCTTTTGCATAGCGGCTCGCACTGCTCTCCACATAATTATAAAGCTCAAATCCCGTATCCCCGGCTACCACAGTTCCGGTACTGTCATACATCTTCAGCTTTTCGCTCGTCTTTATGACCGGATATGGTTCCTCCGTCGCCTCTGGCGTCACCGTCGCTTCCGCAGTCTGCCCTTCCTCCTCTGAGAACTCCTCTTTTTCCGCAGAAGGCTGCTTTTCCTCACCGTCTGCCTCCTCTGTATCCTCCGGAGGGGCATCTCCGGATGTATCCTCCGAAGAATCTCCGAAATAAATAATTTCCTTTCCTAAATGTCCGAATCCGTTTTTCGCCTGGATGCGATATACGCAAATTCCTGTGATCAATCCCAGTAAAACCACAGCAGCACAAATATAAGCTATCCTTCTTTTCATGTTTCCCTCCACTTCAAACATATCCATCCGTCTCTCAGGAACTGTCCTACTGCTTCAGAAATGTTTCGATCGTACTTTTTGCCGTTTCTGTATCTGAAGTGATACAAACGATTACATAGCAGCCGGAACGAATCTTCACAGCGTTATCTATCTTTCTCACCTGCTTCGGGTTATAGAGCGCAAACTGCTTTTTTATCTCGCTGATATGCTCCTCTACATACTCCTGGTTCTTCTCCGCGTCCTTTTCGTTTAATGCAGTCATGAGCACGACCTCATCCGCATTCGTTCCATTCCCCATATAAATCTGCAGCTTCGTTCCATCCGTCACCGAGATCATCCCTTCTGCCACAGAATCCTCCAGTTTATCCAGCTCCACATCAAACGCTACGTTATCTAATATCTTTTTTGCGAGTGCGTCCACATCCAGCGACTTTCCATCTCCCTCTTCATTCGTCTCGACCACCTGATTCGGCGCATTGAGATTGATCACCTGCGTTCCGCTGTTTATGCTGCGAACAGACTGGACGACACAAAAGCCCATCGTGAAGCATAGAAAGACCGCCATACAGACCGTGGCGATAAATCTGCCATTTTCCTGCTTCTGTCTGGGCGTCTTTCCTGCCCTTCGCACAGGAATCTCCTTCTCATCGATTCCCCGGATCGGTATGATCTTTGCCCCGGTCTTCTCACCGTCGGTATCCTCTTTTTTATTTTGAAAAATCCGTTTTTCCACTACTCTTTTTTCTGCTCTATTTCCTAACTGCATTTTTCTCTCTCCTATAACGTTTCTAACCATTCTTTCCTATCTCATCTATCTTATACGCTACAATGTTATATAATATCAGATATTTTCCAAAAAGAAAAGAGAAATTCTGCTGAAAATATTTTTAAATCCTCTTGACATTTTGTCCAGTTTTTGATATAGTTTAAAAGTCGCATGTAGGTATGGGATCTTAGCTCAGCTGGGAGAGCATCTGCCTTACAAGCAGAGGGTCACAGGTTCGAGCCCTGTAGGTCCCACTTTGAACTATATGCGGATGCAGGCTTTATCACGGTAAAGCTTTCCATCAAATACGGCGGGATAGCTCAGTTGGCAAGAGCACACGGTTCATACCCGTGGTGTCGGGGGTTCAAATCCCTTTCCCGCTACGAAAAAAGCCATATAAATCTATATGGCTTTTTTATTTTTATTCAAATCTGCCCGCAGAGCTTATACTTCCAGATCGCAATCACCTCCCGCAGATACGCATTTGGTGCCGTATCCGGCCGGATATACTGCCCGATTCCCTGTACCTTTTCAAGCCCCTGCTTTTTCGCAATCCCCTCTGCCCGGAAAAGATGAAACCGGTTCGTCGCAATCACGACAAATGCCTCTTTCTCATCTTCCATGAGCTTTCTGCTGTACCTGATATTTTCATCCGTGTTCACAGACTGATCCTCTACGAGAATCCGCTTTTCGGAAATCCCCTTTTCCACGAGATAACGCCGCATCGCCTCCGCTTCAGTAATATCCTCACCAAAGCCCTTTCCTCCGGACAGGATCACCTTCGTTTCCGGATTTTCCTCCAAATACTTTTTCCCGATCTCCACACGATACCGAAGATTCGAACTCATCCTCTCACCGTACACATGAGCCCCTAAAATCACCAGATAATCCGCACCCTTCTCCGGTCTTTCAAAACCCGCCCTGATGATAATGAGCAAAGTGACCAGCACTGCCAAAAGAAAAACACCGCATATCCCGGTCATCACTTTTTCCAGAAAAATGAGCCTCACAAGCTCTTTTTTCCGTATCACGTCATGAAGGCATCCCCATGCCAGACAGAAAATCCCAAAAGCAGGCCAGACCAGAAGAAAAGAATTGTTCAGACCAATCAAAAGAACATATTCGAAAAAATATAAAATACTCAAAATCCCAAGTCCTGTCAGCAAAATCCGCACCGTCATAAAGCGTCCCCCCCCCCATATAAAATCGTTCACCCCGCAGCATTCTCTTTTTTATTCTGCTTTAAAGCTTCTTTTTTCTCCTGCGTCCCCTCTTTTTTCCCTTTTTTCTTTTCCTTTCTGTCCTCCTTTTTCCCTTTTTCTATATCCTTTTCCTTTCCCTTCGTATGCTCCTT
The DNA here is from genome assembly GCA_017476305.1 of Lachnospiraceae bacterium. Taxonomy (GTDB): domain Bacteria; phylum Bacillota; class Clostridia; order Lachnospirales; family Lachnospiraceae; genus Butyribacter. The sequence goes on along the minus strand of JAFVAA010000201.1, from coordinate 3,748 downwards.
CTCCCCTTCCTTCGCCATCCGCTCTAACTCCAGCTCCCTTTCCAACGCTTCCTGTTCCCGCTTTTCCTTTTCCCGCTTCTTTTCTTCAAAGCCGTTAATATCAAACAGCATCTCATACTGCGTATAGTATCTGTTATAATCCTCATTTCTGTTCTCACGGACACTTCTATGGTACTCTTTTATATAGGAAGAGGAATACTCCATCTCCATCATCGCCTCTGCCACATTCGAACAGTGGGAAGCGATGTTCTCAAACACGCTTAAAAGATTATTGAACGCAAAGCCGTACTCCAGTTTGCACTTTCCGGTATGAAGCCTGGTGATATGCCTGGACTTTAGTGCCGAACAGAGATTCCCCACCAGCTCCACCAGAGGCTCCACGCGAAAGGCGCGCTCCAGGTTGTCCTCCGTAAAAGCAAATACCGTCAGGTTCAGAAGCTCCTTTACCGCAGACTTCGCTACCCCTAACTCATATTCACCCTCATCGGAAAACTCTACCTCCTGTTCCTCCACGTCCTTCGCAATATCTGCGATATCTACTGCATCGTCCCCCAGACGTTCAAAATCCGTGATCGTATTTAAGAACTTTGCTACCTGCTTCGTCTGGCGTACTGTCAGCTCGCGCTCCGAAACCTTCATCAGATATCTGCTGACCTTCCCCACATATTTGTCGATCACATCTTCCTTTTCCTGAATTTTTTGATAACGGCTGTCCTCATACTTCGTCAGGACTTTTAAAGAGCGTAAAATATTTTTCCTCGCCTTTCTCGCCATGCCGTTTAAAGCCAGATGTGTCTGATTGATCGCCAGACGCGGATTCACGAGAAAACGCTCCTCCAAAAGATCAAAATCTGCCTGCTCTGCCTGCTCACTGCGCGTCTCTTTAATGATAAAGAACACGAGCTTTTCAATCAGCCTGATAAATGGAAAGAGTATGATCACCGTCGCAATACGGAACACGGAATTCAAGAGCGCCACCAGAACCGGCGACATCACCATATCCAGGAAATCAAAATGCACGAAAGCATTGATGACATAGAAAAGCACAGACCATAAAAGCATTCCAAACACATCATTCAGAAGATAGATAAGGGCTGTCCTTTTTCCGTTCTTATTCGAACCAATCGAAGACAAAAGCACCGGACAGGCTGCACCGACACCGATTCCCATGGTAATCGGGAATGCCGTCGCAAAGGTAATGCTTCCCGTCATGGAAAGAGCCTGTAAAATACCGATGGAAGCAGAAGCACTCTGTAAAATCGCTGTAAATACGATTCCCACTAAAATACCCATAAAAGGATTCGAGAACATGGTAAGTGCTTTCAAAAACTGCGGATTTTCCTTCAGAGGTGCCACTGCGCCGCTCATCATCTGCATACCGGTCATCAGAATCGCAAAGCCCATCATGATATCTCCGATGCTGCGATATGTGGTCTTTTTTGAGAACATACGAAGACAAATACCCACGATAGCAATGATAGCCGAAATCGTGGCAGTAGATAAAAGCTCAGCAATCCCCTCTGAGCCATCGATATAAGATAAACAAAGAATCCAGCCGGTAATGCTGGTACCAATATTCGCACCCATGATGATTCCGATTGCCTGAACTACTTTCATCATACCGGAATTCACAAAACCGACAACCATCACAGAGGTTGCGGAAGAGGACTGAATCACAGCCGTCACCCCCGCACCTAAAAGCACGCCTTTTAACGGTGTGTTCGTCAATTTATAAAGAATCAGCTCTAACTTATTTCCTGCAACCTTCTTTAAGCCGTCGCCCATCATGGACATACCAAAAAGAAACAGGGCAACACCACTTAAAAGCTCTAAAACTATGGATATCCCTTCCAAACTTTCTTCCTCCACATCCTAAGCCCTTACGCTTAAGCATATTTATCCGGTTTACGTGTTCGTATCCCCATACACACCATTCGAACATGCGTGTAATCCATAACACATCCGATTTACAGTGAACGGCAAAGTCCCTCTGCCGTTCACCATAAAAAACGATTCTCCAAGATAATATTATAACATCATGGACGAAGAAAGCAAGATGTTTTTCATCAAAATCAATTTTCCGTTCTTTTGCAATTTGATGCTGTGACATTCAGCACCGTCGGCTGGCTGGCTGCCGTCAGCTTAACCCAAAGCTCGACAAGTCCGGTACTATTCAACTGGTTATGACGCACCAGCTCCACGGTTCTGTCATCCAGCATTTTATGATCCACCAGACCATCGGTTTCCGTAACAGTAACTGGTATGGAAAAGGTTGCAGTGACTGTCTGCTCATAGGACTGATGCACCGTATGTGTCACTTTGAATACAAAACGATATGTCTCTCCATCCTTATGGTCTTCCCATGACGTCACCTGCAGACAATTTCCCTCCTCTGATCCGCTCGCAAGAAAAACCCCCTCATTGGCACCGCCAATCACAATAGCTTCTGGTCTTAAATATTTTTTCATAATACCCGTCTCCTTCCTAACTGTGTAAACATCAGCGACTATTTTTTTCGAAAATTTACGAAAATTTTCTTTAGAATTATTATGCCGTATTTTTCAGGAAAAGTCAAGAATGGAATTTGATTTTTTTTCAAATTTTTTTTTGCATTTTCTATTTTTTTAACTTTTTTAGCTTTTGTTAACTTGATTATAAGCTAATTTTTTAAAAAATGACCTGGACAAATACTATCCCGTTTCCATTCTGGCGGTTCATGACGATAAACGTTTGTCTTGAACCACCAGAGGCATTATGATATAATAAATGCCAAGGCATTTATATTAAAAGTTGCTTCGCAACTTCGTTATGTCCTACAGACCATCGGTTTGTAATAAACGATTACCATGGAGGTTCCGCATCTATGTACCTTGATTCCACTTATACCCTGCAGGAAATAGCAGATATACCATATCTTTTACCGTTTGGGCAGGGGATTCCCCTGTTTCACCGCCAGCTGCGCCTGAATCAGACCAGTGCTTTTATATGGGACATCCTGAAGGACATGGAAAACCTTTCCGAAATGTCACTGGAGCAGGCCGGGTACTTTGCAGCAGAGCAGATCTGTGAAGAGGAGGCATTGCCGGAATCGGAAAAAGATATCGTGGCAGAGGATGTCCGTGCCTTTCTGATGCAGCTTAGGAATTTGGGAATTTTATCAGAGGAGAAAAGACCGGACCGGAAAAAGGATGCCCCTTCCCTCCTCCTGTTCCAGGGCGGCACGAAGCCGGAGGGAAACACCGTTTTCCCGGCGTTTGCAGAAAGCCCCTCCCTGAAAATCCACATCGCAGACATAATCATAAATCTATACGGTGATGATGCGCTGTTTTCAAAAGAACTCTTTTCTTTTCGTAGTTCCGGCGAAAAAAAAGCGCCGACAGAGGAGCTGCATTTTTATTTTGCACCTATATCAGAGCAGCCCATTCCAAAAGGCACTGCTCTGATCAATTCCGCAGATCTCTGTGTTTACGAATACACAGACGGGTATCAGTTTTTGATGCCATCCTCCGAACGGATCGTGGAGGTTCGTCTCGCAAAGGATGGGACATCTGCCTGGTTCTTTTTAAACGGGGCGTACGATGCTTCGATGAAATATGATGTTTTTCACGCGATTCGCTTTACATTTTCCTACGCAGCCATGCTTCGCGGGCACTTTTTGATCCATTCCGTGTCCATGCTGTATAAAGAAAGGGCATGGCTTTTTTCCGCTCCATCCGGCACCGGAAAGTCCACCCATTCCGAACTATGG
>JAFVAA010000200.1 GCA_017476305.1 Lachnospiraceae bacterium | reverse complement strand
TGTGTGATCATTCCAAATCTGACAAGAAATATCAGACCATATGCTTTCAAACATACCTTCGGTATGTAAGAAAACGTGGTCACGCATGGGGATTACCGGGGAAGAGGATATGCAGGTGAATGTCTGGCATATGCGAAAAAGATTGCGAAAGAAAACAATTGTTATAAGATGATGCTTTTGACAGGGGCTAAGGATGAGGAAACATTGCGGTTTTATCAAAATGCCGGATATAACAGCAGTGATAAGACAGCATTTATTCAGTGGCTTTAGGGAGACGGAAGATGGAGAAGTTTATAAAGGGATGTGTAAGGAACTTTCCGATTGTGGAGATAAGTTTCAAGTCTTTTATCGCCCGAAGGATGCAATGGAGTTCATAACAAACAAAGTTTGTAGCAAATAAAAAGAAAAATCTGTAATATTCTCTTGTATGATAGAATTAGTTGGGTTATAATAGGTAAGGAAAGTAAGGAATGGAAGAGTGAGGTGATTTTATGGAATTAGCGAAGGTAACATCAAAAGGGCAGATTACGATACCGATAGATATTAGAAGAAAACTTGGAATAAAAGAAGGCAGTAAGGTTTTATTTATAGAAGATGCCGGACGGATCTATATTGCAAATTCTTCTATGGAGGCATTACGGGAGGCACAGGAGGCTTTTCGGGGAGAGGCAGAAAGAGTTGGCTTGCAGAGTGAGGAGGATGTGGTCGATATGATCAAAGAGATACGGAAAGAAAGAATGGGTGAGATAGTTGCGAATCATGCTTGATACGAATATTCTGATTTCTGTGTTGCTGTTTCCGAGTGAGCGGATGAATCAGATGATGGACTATATCTTTAAGAATCATGAGTTGGTGCTTTCGTCTTATGTGGTGGAAGAGTTAAAGGATGTGGTGAACAGAAAATTTCCTAAAAAGGCCAGGGTGGTGGACACATTACTAGCGAAGATGAGTTATGAGTATGTTTATACACCAGAAACGATTGATGAATCATTATTTTTGATAAGAGACATGAAAGATTATCCGGTGCTGTATATGGCTATACTGGAGGATGTAGATGTTTTGATAACAGGGGATAAGGATTTTGAAGATGTGGACGTGGAAAGACCGGAGATAATGACTCCGGGGGAGTTTTTGAAAAAGTCTGATAGATAAAATAGACTAAATTTAGTCGGTATTCTTTAGAGGATATTGATCAAACGGTTGAAGATTTGAGAAAAAGGTATAGTGAAGTATTGGAGATGTATGGCAGAATGAATAAATAGTTTATTGGCAACATTTTGGCAACAAAATTCTGTAAACTCAAAATAATAGGTATAATATATGTAAAATAAGTCATAAAAACCGCCAAAAACTAAACAAAAATATTTAACACTAACATTTATGGTTAAGAGATGGAATAGCGGAAGTAAGCTCACAAAGCCTTAATTTACGGACTTTGTGAGCTTTTTCTTTTTTGCTTGGGGATAATTTGGGGATATTTTCTGCCATTCATGGAACGGATGAGCTGTTCTTGGAGATTCCGTCATGAAGTGCCATTTCATGGATGAAGTAGTCTTTACTGTTGGTGAAGATGGCGTTCTGGAGATTGGGTGGAGTGAGGATGAATGCAGATACAGACGGCTCATTACTTCCAAAAATCCCATCAGCCATCTCTATGTTTCAGACAGCTCCCTGCATTTCCGTTTTTATGGGAGCAGAGATATTTACCAGATGCTCTGGGGATGGGTGAAAATGGCAGTTCAGATGATATCATCGATGAGGATGATTTTGATGAAGACGATTTCGATGAGGATGCAGAGGAGGAAGGCTTAGATGGATAAGAGCACACTCCCCACAGGAGTCAGGACGCTTTTTTCATGGATATCTAAGGGAACACTGAGACTGGATGCCGAGATACAAAGGGCATCTGGTCAGTGGTCCAATCTTCAGCAGTCGCTTCTGGTTCACAGTATATTGGCGGAGTTTCCGATTCCGCCTTTATACTTCAAAAAGTATAAGGACGAAGATGGAAATACCCAGTATAGCTGTCTTGAGGGAAAACAGCGTCTGAGTACGTTAGCAGCATTCTGTTCTGATGAAGGCTTTGCATTGAATTCTGCCACGCCAGAAGTCACAGTAGAGGATACGGATTATGATTTAGCCAACCTGCATTTTGAAGAATTATCGGAAGAATGCAGGGACTGTATCTTGGGCTTCAGGTTCACAATCTATGCCATTGAGGATGCCACAGAGGAAGAGATTGCTGAAATCTTTGCAAGGCTGAATAATGCCACGCCACTCACCAAAATCCAGAAGTGTCGGGGTATTTTAGGTTCGGAGATGTCGAAGTGGTTAAGAGAGATGCATGAGAAGCCATTCTTCACACAGGCACTCTCATTATCCGCAGCACAGGCGAGGAGAGAAGCACCTCTGGAGATACTTCTCCAGTCCATGCTTCTTCTGGATGTCAGGCATGAGGGGTATAAGTGGAAGGGAATTTCGGCGAATGATGTCACAAAATACTGTGAGAGTATCAAAAATACCTACAACCAAGACAAGCGTGACATGGTCTGTGAAATCGCAGATTTTCTTGGAGAAACCTTTGATACAAGGCATATTTTCCTGAAAAAAAGTAATGCTCCTATGGTCTTTGTGCTTGCGAAATGTGCCTTAGAGCATGATATTCATGCGGTGGATTTCAGCCTGTTCATTGACAGATTTGGCTCTCATGAGAATGAGAAGTATGCAGAGGGTACAGGGAATGGAAATGTCAAGAAAGATAAAACAACGATACGGCTGAATGTCATCGCAGAAGCTTTTGAAAGTTTCTTCCGTATTGAAAACTGCAGTATCTTAGGGGTATCCGAAGAAGAGGAAGAAGGTACTGAGGATTCTGCTGGGATTGAAGATGCATCTGTTGACAGCGTAGAAGATGGGGAAAATGCTGGTGATGATGCAGAATCTGAGGAATCTGAGCCAGATGATGAATCATTAGGAGATGATGAAAATTCCGGGATAAATGAGGAAGAACTGAGTTCCGATGAGCAGTATTCAGAAAGTGAGGAAAATCCGGAGCAGGAAAGAGGGGTGTCTGGCGATGAAGGCTTATTTGATGCGAGTTGAGCAGGGCAGTGTTTATAAAGGTTACATAGGAGAAATAGAAGACAGCCTTGCAGCAAAGCAGAAATATGTCGGTGGTCAGATTCAAGTTCTTCCCCTGAATGATGATATTTGTATCATCTACAATGATGAGGGGAAACTGGAGCATCTGCCACTGAACAGAGCTTTTGTAGAAGATAGTAAGGTTCTTGACGTGTTCGTTGGAAATATCATGGCAGTACGTCGTTCCTCTGATGGTGATTTTACGAGTATCAGGGAAGAAGATATTCCCATCATCGAAAAAATCTTCCTGCCAGTAAGGACTATTGCTCATGGTAAGGTCATTTTAAGAAGTGCGGATGCCCTGGAAGAGTACAGGCAGTCATAGGGGTATGGAGGTGTTGATTTGAGTTATCCAATTAATAAAGCAGAGCTATATAGGATGCGATATCCTCATGGAACAAGGTTGAGACTGACTGCTGATATAGAAGATCCATATACTCCTAAAAAGGTTGGCGATATTTTTACAGTAGATTATGTGGATGATATAGGGCAGATACATGGAAGGTGGGCTTCTGGCGGTTCCATCGCCTTGATTCCTGAAAAGGATTCCTTTGAAATCTGTAATGATGAGACCACTGGTTCTTAGGTGAATCAGTGGTCTTTTTCTTTCGTCTGAAAAAGGTCGTATCTTGGTGATGGTTTCTGGGTTCGGTCTGTGGCGGTTCGGGCATTGTCTGGTGGGCTTTGAAATCGCCCCCATTTAGGCGTTTTTGGTTTGTGATGGTGACCTCTCCGTTTGTGCCTGAAAAGCCCGACACAGCCCCTCACGGACGCTCACAGGGGCAAATGGTTTTCGGGTGTCCTGCTCGGTGCAACTGTGAAATGACCGAACAGGACATGTGTAACGAAGAATACGATTTCTGCTGTGTGATAAAAATTCCCTTGTCATTTTTGCTGTTCACTATCATCTTCCATATTATCCAGAGCATATTCAATACACTGGATTACAATTTTGTTAAATGACAAAGAATTTTCATTTGCCAGTTTTTGCAGTTTCTCAATCATGATTTGTGGCAACCTTAATGATTTATTTTCAAAATCACTATATTCTTTTTTTACCCTAAACATTTATATCACTCCTTTGTTTTATTGTAATATAACTTTTAATATGAGAAAATATCAGTAAAATAATGGATTTATATTATAATATGATTACAGAATGATATTAAATGGGAAATAATAGAGTATTAGATGTGGAACTTACTTGGGCTAATTTTTTAATAGAATCAGAAAAGAAAGGAGTATAAGATAAGTTCAGAAGATTAACCCATGTCGCATGGTTTGTGCATAGAAAAAGAGGGGAATCCCCCTCTGCTTAGTTCTCTGCATTGTTATCTTCTGTATGGTTTAATGCGTATTCAATGCATTGGATGACAACCTTATTGAAAGACAAATCATTTTCATTTGCGAGCTGCTGAACTTTTGAGATTAAGTCTTTTGGCAATCGCAAGGATTTATTTTCATATTCCGTGTACTCTTTTTTTAGTTTGAACATTTTCATCACCTCAATTTAATATTGTATTATAATTTGAATTGTGTCAATATATCAGATAATATAATGTTTTATATGATGTTTTTAATAATATAAAATATAATATTTTTATTATTCTGAGAAATATTGTCTAAATAATATATTATTTTTGTATCTTATTTTGGAATGAATGTTTCTCACTAAATTATTTAATGGAGGTCAAAGGACATGAGAAAAAAATTATGGAAACGGGTAGTAGCAGTCGGTTTATGCAGTGCATTGCTGTTAGGGGCAGTACCAAGTCAGAGGAGTATTGTATGGGCTGAGGAAAGTACAGAGGCTGACGAAACTACGGAAACGGAGGAACCAGAGGCTACCGAGAAGCCTGCAGAGGCTGAAGAACAAACAATTTCTTTAAAAGTATCGAAAAAGACATATACTGCCGACCAGTTCCGAACTGGAAAAAAGACCTTTAAGATCGGTGCATCCGCTAAGACAGCACTTACTTATAAAGTTACAAGTGGCAGTAAATATGTATCTGTAAATCAGAGTGGTTTAGTCACCATCAAAAGATGGACTCCAAAGGGAACGTATAAGATTTCAGTAACAGCGAAAGCGACAGAAGAATATAAAAAAGCCACAAAGACAGTGACGGTGAATATTAAGGCAGGAAAGGCAGTTATGTCGAAAGTGCCTATGAAGTGGGATTTAAAGAATAAGAAGACTGTAAAATATACTGCTTGCTATTCGTATTCAATTTATGCGAAAAGTGGTCTTTTGAAAGTAAAGAATTTGAAAAAAGTTAAAAGTGGAAAAAACAATAAAGTGACTTGCACATTGCAGTGGACACGCCCAACTAAATTTGATCCTGTATTTGTGGATGAGATAGGTTCGACCGCAGAGAGTGGTTATACCACTGAAGAATATTGTGCAGTTGTAGATTATCAAACTGGAGAGTATCTTTATAATAAAAATAGGTTATTCGCTGTTTGGTGTGAAAGCCTACTACATTTTGTGGTATCTTGGGCTCTGCCCAAACCCGCAATGGGGATGCACCCCCTTGACCCCTGCCCCCTCGCCGGGGAGGCAGGGAAACAGCAGATGCTGTTTCCTGTGA
>JAFVAA010000199.1 GCA_017476305.1 Lachnospiraceae bacterium | reverse complement strand
GTTTTTGATTGAATCAAAGGCGACGAGTACGGAGGAGCTTGGAAACAGTCCGCATCCGGGAACGGTTCGGAAGCTTCGTGAGGTGGGGGTGCCTATGGAGCCGCACAGGGCAGAGCAGATGCGGCGGTCGGATTATGAAAAATATGATTATCTGATTGGAATGGATGGATGGAATCGCAGGAATATCATGTGCATTATTGGAGAGGATCCGGATGGAAAGGTGTCGCTGCTTTTAGAGCATGCCGGCAGCAGCAGGGATATTGCGGATCCGTGGTATTCCGGGAATTTTGACCAGACCTATGAGGATGTGCTGGAAGGCTGCAGGGCGCTTTTGGAGGAATTACGGGGGTAAGGGGCAGCTTCGTATAGGAAGATGCCATGTGACAGCCGTGAATAGTAAAAGAGAAATACGTTTGTTCTTGAAAGACAAGAAGGTTTGTAGTAAAATGATTTTTGGGGACTTGTCTTTTTAGGCAGGCGTATTATTTCATTAAACAGACGTTTGCTTTTTCGGGGGATGTGTTGGAGGATACGGAATTCATGAAGGATGAGGTTTTAAATAGATTTACGGAGGTCTTTGGAGAGAAACCGGGAGCGAGAGTGTTTTTTGCACCGGGCAGGGTGAATTTAATCGGTGAGCATACAGATTATAATGGCGGTCATGTATTTCCATGTGCGCTTACGATTGGGACATATGCTGTCGGTCGGAAAAGAAAAGACAGGAAGCTGCGTTTCTTTTCGGCGAACATAGAGCGTCTGGGAATCATCGAAACTTCTTTAGATGACCTGACACCAAGAAGGGAAGCGGGGTGGACGAATTACCCGAAGGGAGTCATCTGGGCGTTTGAGAAGCGTGGCATGAAGTTTCCCTGTGGTCTGGATATTTTAATCAAGGGGAATATTCCGAGCGGTTCGGGACTTTCTTCGTCTGCATCTGTGGAGGTGGTCACCGGATTCCTATTAAAATCGCTTTTTGATTTCGAGGTGTCTAACCAGGATCTGGCACTCATTGGTCAGTATTCGGAAAATAATTTTAATGGAGTAAACTGCGGCATTATGGATCAGTTTGCGATTGCGATGGGGAAAAGGGAGCATGCGATTTTTTTAGATACGGCAGATCTATCCTTTGAATATGCTCCGATTAAATTAGACGGGGCGAAGATCGTCATTTCCAGCAGTAATAAAAAAAGAGGGCTTGGGGGTTCTAAGTATAATGAGCGTAGAAAAGAATGCGAAGCGGCCCTGAAGGAATTGCAGAGGACCTTGTCTATACGGACACTTGGGGATTTGACGATAGATCAGTTCGAGAAAGCGAAGGGAGAGATCCGGGATGATGTCAGAAGAAAGCGGGCGAAGCATGCCGTATATGAAAACCAGCGCACGATCCAGGCAGTAGCTGCATTAAAGGCAGGGAATATCGGACGATTTGGCGAATTGATGGATGAATCCCACATTTCTTTAAGGGATGATTATGAAGTGACAGGAAAAGAGCTGGATACCTTGGTAGAGGAAGCATGGAAAATAGAGGGTGTGATCGGTTCCCGCATGACGGGGGCCGGCTTTGGCGGCTGCACCGTCAGTATTGTGAAGAATAAGGCTGTAAAGCCCTTTATTGAACAGGTGGGAAAGCATTATCGTGAAAAGACAGGATATCATGCAGATTTTTATGTAGTAGAAATTGGCTCAGGTCCATGTGAGCTGTAAATGGGAAGAAGGAAACTCGGAGGAACGATATGCGGTTTAATTATGATTTTACATGGTCGGCGATCATCGTGCTGACTGTTTTGATTGTATACCAAAAGGCTATACCGAGAAAGTCGACACTTGCAAATAGATGCTATAATTTTTTTCTTATCATGGGGTTTGCAAATTGTGTTACAGATGCTATCTCCGGCAGCTTTTTTATGGTTTATTTTCCGCAAAATGTTCCTCTGAATTATTTTATGCAGGTGCTCAGCTGTTCTTCACTTCATTTTGTGCCCGGAGGATATTTTATCTATATGCGGGTTTTGGCCAGAGAGTACGAGGAGATTCCGTTAAAAGAAAAATTATTGATGATTCCTGTTTTTGTGGAACAGATTATGATTCTGACGACACCGTTTACGAAGTTTGTTTTTTCCTATGATGGGACAGTCGGCTATCAGCGGGGGTTTGGCATGCTGATCGTAACGGCGATTGAAGTGGTGTACCTTCTCTGGGCTTCCGGGGAAATGCTGATTCGTGGAAGACATTTGGGACTTCGCTATCAGGTGATCGCACTTTCGTTTTTTATCTGTGGAGTGATTGCGCTGTTGATTCAGATGCTTTTTCCGTACTATGTTCTTCTGGGAGCGGCGATCGCGATCAGCTGTCTCATCATGCAGCTGTCCTTTCAGAATCCGCAGATGATCGAGGAGGCAAAGGAAAAGGAGATTGAGGCAAGGAAAGAAGCAGAGGCGGCGAATCAGGCAAAGAGTACCTTTCTTGCAAATATGTCCCACGAAATCCGCACTCCGATGAATGCGATCTGCGGGATGGCGGAGATTTTAGGGCAGAGCAATCTTTCGGCTGTGGACAGGGATTATGTACATACGATTCAGGAGGCGAGTCAAAGTCTTTTATCTATCATAAATGATGTTTTGGATTTCTCGAAGATTGATGCGAAGCAGATGACGTTATCCGAGGAGGAGTACGAGTTCGCGGATATGATTGGAGGAATCGGGGATATCATCGCTGCCAGGCTGCAGGATAAGGATATAGCATTTGAGATTAATACAGGAAATATGCTGCCGCGTACTTTATTTGGCGACAGGGGAAAGCTGCACCAGATTTTGATCAATATTTTAGGAAATGCTGTGAAATTTACGGAAAAGGGGAAGATTTCCCTGGATATTTCTGTAGAG
>JAFVAA010000198.1 GCA_017476305.1 Lachnospiraceae bacterium | reverse complement strand
GCACTCGTAGCCACCCAGCCGGATTCATTAAAAAATGCACCTGCGATCAGACCGAGAATCGGCATCTTCGCACCACAAGGACCAACGGTCGTCGTCATGATCGTCATCTTACGGTCCCTGTCACTTTCGATAGTACGTGAAGCCATCACACCAGGGATTCCGCAGCCGCTGCCAATCAGCATCGGGATAAAGGACTTTCCGGAAAGACCAAACTTACGGAAAAGACGATCCATGATAAACGCGACACGTGCCATATATCCACAGCTCTCTAAGACAGCCAGGAATATAAACAAAATCAGAATCTGTGGAACGAATCCAAGCACGGCACCCACACCGGCTACGATACCATCATTAATCAGCCCCGTAAGCCAGTCTGCACAGTGAATGGCTTCCAAAAAATCACCAACTGCCGCATGAAGTCCCGGAATGTGTAATTTTTCTATTCCCAGGAAATTCCAGCCATCATCGCCCAGAAGTCCATCATTTGCCCAATCAGTAGCCCATGTACCAACCGTAGAAACAGATACCCAGTAAACCAGGAACATCACTGCAGCAAAAATCGGAAGACCAAGGATTCGATTCGTCACAATCTTATCAATCTTATCGGAAACAGTTTCTGCGCCTGCTCTTCCCTTCTTCACACACTCACCGATAATGGAGGAAATATATGTATATCGCTCATTCGTAATGATGCTTTCTGCATCATCATCAAATGCATCCTCCAATTCCTTGATTTCCGCAGAAACATCCGGCACTCCGCCTCTCATCTTATCTGCGATCTTATCATCTCTCTCCAAAAGCTTGATTGCAAAGAAACGCTTCTGGCTCTCGGCTACTCCGGTAATCTTATCCTCTGCCTTTGAAATGATTTCCTCTGCATCTGCAGAAAACTCGTGTACGACCTCAAGTGCCTTTCCCTTTTTCGCAATCTCTATCGCACGGTTTGCAGCCTCCTTGATGCCCTTTCCTTTCAGAGCTGAAATCTCTACCACTTCACAGCCGAGCTTTTCTCCTAACTTTTTCGTATCCACCTTATCTCCATGCTTCTCCATCAGATCCAGCATATTCACTGCCATGACCACCGGAATCCCAAGCTCCATGAGCTGCGTGGTCAGATACAGGTTACGCTCGATATTCGTACCGTCTACGATGTTTAAAATCGCATCCGGTCTCTCATCGATCAGATAGTTCCTTGCCACGACCTCCTCTAAGGTATATGGAGACAGAGAATAAATTCCCGGAAGATCCATGACCGTTACATCCTTTTGTCCCTTCAGCCTTCCTTCCTTCTTTTCTACTGTTACGCCAGGCCAGTTTCCTACGAACTGGTTCGAACCGGTAAGCGCATTAAAAAGCGTCGTCTTACCTGAGTTCGGATTACCTGCCAAAGCTATTGTTATTGACATTTTTCTCCTCCTAAATTCTATTATGTGTATGATTTTCCCTATTTTTAACAGTAAAACTATCCAGGATTAGTCTAAGCTAACCGTTGGTCAAAAAAAATCATTCCACTTCAATCATCTCTGCATCTGCCTTGCGAATAGAAAGTTCATATCCCCTGACGGTCACTTCAACGGGATCCCCAAGCGGCGCGACCTTTCTAACGAATACATCGACACCCTTTGTGATTCCCATATCCATGATACGGCGCTTCACAGGACCTTCACCGTTTAACCTTTTTACCTTAACAGTACTTCCAACGGCAGCTTACTTTAATGTTTTCATTGGAATTTCCTCCTTCCATATCAGTTTCGTATCTAAAATATCCTCTCAGTTTCCATCATGACAAGGATATCTATGAAAAGGACAAGGAAACAAAATCCTCTCCCCATTCAAAGCAAACCTTTCCTCACATAAACATTCTCTATCCCGGCTATACCATAATCTTATTCGCCAGATCCTTTCCAATCGCCACTCTGGAATCCTTGACATTTACAATGAGATTTCCATCCGCTTCTGAAACCACAGTGACCGTTCCGCCGCCAACAAACCCCAGCTTCTCCAAAAACTTTCGTGTCTCTTCTTTTCCACCGATCCTAATAATCGTATTTTCTTCTCCGGCATTCGCCATCGTTAAAGGAATCATAAAACCCCCTCTTTTCTTTCTGTGCAATAACAGCCTGAACCACTTTTTCACGTCTTGTCTATCCTAAAATAAAAAACGGGAGAATTGAGAATTATTTTCACTTTCAATCCTCAAAAGTTAGTATAATCTAACCTGCATTAGTTTGTCAATACTTTTTTTCAATATTTCTAATTTTTTTTACAGCAAAAAAAACAGGGACAAAATCCAGATCAGATTTTATCCCTGTTCTTACCAGGACACCCTGTATTTCATCCATGGCTTTCAGCTCAAAATGTTCTTCATGCTCTTTAACCCGATGGCAAGTGTTGACGTATTATGAAGCAGTGCCGAAGTCGTCGGCTGAATCACGCCTGTCACTCCGAGCCCGATCAGCCCCGTATTAAAGCCTACGATCAGACGGTAATTCTTGCTAATCCGCTTCACCAGACCATCACTGATCAGTTTCAATGTCACCAGACTATACAGATCTCCTGCACCGATCATGATGTCTGAAATCTCCTTCGCAATCTCTGCACCTTCATTTAAGACGATCCCGACATCTGCCGCAGAAAGTGCCGGTGAATCATTGATTCCATCTCCGACCATGATTACCTTTCTTCCAGCTTCCTTTTCGCGCTCGACAAAGCCTGCCTTATCCTCAGGAAGAACCTCAGAAAAGTACGTATCAATCCCGACCTTTTCTGCAATCGCTTTCGCCGTCCGCTCGCTGTCACCAGTCATCATGACAATATTTTTAATCCCGGCTTTCCGAAGAGAGGTTATCACTGCATCTGCCTCTTCCCGAAGCGGATCCTCAATGCAGATGACCGCAGCCAGATACCCGTCAATCGCCAGATAAAGATGCGAATACTCCATAGGAAGCTTCTGGAACAGCTCCTCCTTTCCCGCAGGAACCTTACATTCCTCATCTTCAAAGACAAAATGGTAGCTGCCTATAATCGCCCGCTTTCCCTGAATCGTAGTGGAAAT
>JAFVAA010000197.1 GCA_017476305.1 Lachnospiraceae bacterium | reverse complement strand
TTCTATTAAAGTTACCTTTGTTTAGCTGTCCAGTACAAGATACGGTGGCTGTCCATCACCTTTAGCTCTGTTTCGATAGAGGTAATGTTGTCAGAAAGCCTTGAAAAATCTTAAATTAGGGCTTGACATTATAGGAAGGGAGCAGAAACTGCCTGGTTTAAGTACACGATGAGAGAGGGTTCTGACTGGTGTGCCTTTTCTGTAAATATCAGTGGAATTGGATATACATTATCTGAGGATGCGGTCATTCATTTGACCTTGATATCACCAGATGGGAATGTTTTGAAGTCGGTGAAATATGAGGATGGAAAAAATAGCCTGTTTGGAGACTTGGAATTTGAAGATGAAACATATCATGCATCAGCAGGACAAGCATTTTACTTTTCTGTTACAGTCAAGGATAATTGTCCTGTTAGAGTCGGTTTTACAGATCAGGCATAAATGAAAAAAGTATGTGAAAGAAGGCGGCATGAGAGATTTCAGATTTGTATGCGTGTGTGTGGAAAAGTATTATGTTTTTTTGCATTCGGAGTTGTTCCGTGGGCATTTTGGAATTATTTTAGAGGCTCGAATATTTCGGCGCAGTGTTTGATGTATAGTGAAAAAAATAGATTTCAGTCGTACAGTAGATAAAAGTAAATATCTATTGTTCAATTCGCTTGATAAAATGTGGAGGGGTTATTCGGCAAGGGAACGACTTTCGACAATGAATGAACTGGCAACATATGAGTGTGAAAGGCTGGGAGTGAAACCGGTTTAGATGGAAACGGAAAAGAAGAAATGAAAAGGGAGAAATCAGTAGGGAGGAGTACACAGATGTGATAGATTCGGATGCTGCTAAATGGAAGGAGACGGAGATGGAATACTTGAAAAAGGAGTTTGGGTGGAATGCAAAATAATAGGGGGCAAAAGGAGGTCGATAATATGAAGAAAAAAATAATGAGAAGATGGATAGCTTGGCTAATGTTGGTTATCGTTGTGCTTGGTTCATTAGAATTTCCAGAAAATATGTTATATGTTAAAGCTGCTGAAAGTGATGAGGTGCCGGACTATGATATTTGGATGGCAAATACAATGATGTATGGAATGGAAAATAATGGAAACGGACTTTATGGCAGAACATTTCAAAACCTTCAGATTCCGATTTATAAAGAACTTGGTGGGTATTTGCTGGAGGATAAAGTTCAGGTTGGGTTGTCTGCATTTTGGAGTGTGTATTTCAATGATGAGTATAGGGAGCAGTTTGCAAATGAACAAAAGTATCTTTATGAAGTGATTCTGATGGATTACATAAAAAACGGTCTGGATGAGGAAATAGAGGTTGATTTGCAGAATAATTATCTTGAGTTTAGCGCAGAGCTATATAAAACATTAGCAGATTATCATTTTGATAATGGGATAAGTGCAGCAGAATTTGAGATAAGTGTTGAAGAGGCAGAGTCTATTTTAAAAAATTACTCTACTGCAGAAGGAATTGGAACAGCAGTAGAAGCTGTTAGAGATTTTGCAGATACCAAAGACAAATTATTGGAGGCTGTATCAGAATATTTAGCATTGCAACGGGTTAAAGAAGAAAAAATCATGTTACTTACGATGGCGAAAGAAGCTTGCATCGCATCTGATGCAATTCAGGATAATGATTTTATTCAAGCGGTAGATGACATTATCTCATGTTTGCAAAAAACTCAAATCGATTATGCGTATGGGACAGGAAGAGATATATTGATAGAAAAAGCAAAAAGTTTATTTTGGAAAAAAGTTTGGGATGAATTAGGAAAGAAATTTCCGATTTTTAAAGTGCTTGAACTAGAGGCTGCCGGATTGGATGCCATTTTTGATACAAGCAATAGTGCTTCTGGAAATCTTAAATTGGCAGTTCTTTATACGACTGATTGCTATATGAATATGGGCCTGCTGCGGGCATCCTCTAACTTTAGAACGACTGCATCGAAAAAAAATGCAAGCAGGTTTCTTAGCTGTTTTAAAGGTTATCTGGAATTTCAAATGTATGGAAATGATTATGCAAAGGAGTGGATGGAGGAGTATCTGAATGGAGCTTCGATGGTTAGTACATCAAGATGGATATTCTCAAAAGAACAGTGTGAAAATGTTCAGGAGTTAATAACGATTGGAAATACACAAAAAGAAAATCGGAGCAAACTTTTTGAATTGATTGATCGATATGCGAAGATTTATCGGGGAATGTATGGTCTGTCGAATCCGGGAAATGGTACAGGGGAACGCAGGGAATTGAAAAATCCGATTATAAATGGTGATGGGGAAGCAACATGGGATTGTGTTTGGTTTGGAAATTATTGGCAGGAGGATACAAATGGAGATGGAAAGGCTGATAAAAATGATGAAAAGCAGCCGATTAAGTGGAGAGTATTATCGGTAGATGAATCATCAGTATTTTTATTAGCAGACAAGGGGTTAGACTGCAAAACATATAATCAGTCATGGAAAAACGTAACATGGGAATCCTGCACTTTGCGAAGCTGGTTAAATGGTTATGGAAAAAACAGTAATAAAGATGGTGTGGATTATACATCTGATAATTTTATGGACCAGGCTTTTAGCAGCAGGGAACAATCTGATATTTTAGAGACTGTAGTAGTGGATAAAGATTATCCGGGATACGGTTCAGTTGTTGGAAATAATACGACAGATAGAGTGTATCTTTTGTCTATAGGAGAGGCCGGAAGTGCTTCATATGGATTTTTAACAGAAATAAGTTCTAAATCTTCGAAGACAAGGAAATCAAAAAATACAGCTTATGCCGAAGCACAGCAAGCAGATATAGATTATCCTATATATGAATTTCATGAAAAATATTGCGAGGGTTATTGGTGGCTTCGTTCACCTTGCTATGACTTTTATCATATGGCATGGGCTGTTGGAGGAGGTGAAGCAAAGTATAATTATGTCCATTTTTATAATAATGCAGTCCGACCAGTTTTGAAACTTTCTCTTGCCTCATCCCTTTGGAGCTATGCAGGAACGGTAGATAGTGATGGAAAAGTGAATGAAATACAGCCAAGGGAGCAAAATCATGATTCAAGTGGAAATAATGAAACAGAGGGAGACACTATACCATCAGGAGAAATAGGCATTGCCTCTTTTTCTACGGAAACTGTCTCAGAAGGAAAGAAAGATAAAGAGCTTTCTTTTTCCGGCAGTTTGCAGTTTTCTAATGTCACAGAAATCTCGAAGGATCTTTTGGAACAGAAGGTATCTTCATTGGATTGGACGAGCAATGACCAAAGTATAGTATCTGATGCAGAGATTCTTTGCATGGGCAGGGTTGCGGATGATAATAAATCTATAAACTTGCAAATCTCCTTTACGCCGAAGAAAGCGGGTGTAGTGACAATTACAGGAACAGCACCAGATGGAAAGACAGCCAGTTGTGTGGTGACGGTTACGAATCCTGCAACTGATGATTTATGTATTTTAGACTTCCCAGGAATACAGTATTATGTGCAAGGAGAGGCGATTTTAAAAATTTCTAATGCATTTATGGTGATTAATCAAGTACGATGTGAATTTTATGCAGATGTTACGAACATAGGGACAGAGCCATCAGAACTTTTTATTTTTGATATTTATTATTATAAACCAGATAATGACTCAGTTGATCAAAGGGTTGGAGGTATATTAGGGGATATTAGAGTGGGTCAGACCACATCATTGACTTGGGATTCTGATGCTAATTTTGGTAAAAACATTGCCATGGAGAGAAAATGGAATAGATTTAGGATAGTCGCAAAAGATGGTAGTAATATGAGTACGGATGCTCTGCCATCTGCGGATACAGGAATTGCTGAAAGCCGGGTTTCATCGATTATTATCGATTCAGATGTTTCTGGAAGAATGAATGAGGAAGTATCTATTTCTGGAGAAGTTGCCATTCGGAAGAAGTCATCGGAAAGTTTGGATGAGAGTAAAAGGATATTGGAAGATGAAATTAGTCATTTGAAGTGGAAAAGCAATAATCAGAGTATTATTGCAGATAAAGATATATCGTGTGATGGAAATCTCTCAAGCAATGTAACACAATTATCCGGTCACATTTTATTAGGATATCAGGTTAAATGCACTCCGAAACAGTGTGGTCAGGTTGTTTTGACAGGAACAAACAAGGATGGTTCAGTGACGGCATCCTGTAAGATAACTGTAACAGTATCTTTGAAATATCGGACAGATGGAAGTGCATGGGTAGAAAAGAAAGGTGATTCTGCTAATATAGAACATAGTTATTATTATAACGATGATTTCTTTTATAAAGATAGCAGACAGTATAATAATTCTCTGGCAGTAATGTCATTGGGGCTTGAGCTTTCTTCATTTAGTGATCCGGATTATGAACAAACGGAGGCACAGTATAAAGAGTATCGGACTGATAACAAGAGAGCGGGAAATATTCAGGATGCATATGAAAAATTGGGGTTTGATAGCTGGCATTTCCGAAATTATGAAAATCCACTTTCTGATGATTCGGACAAAGTTGCGTATTCTTTTGCAAAAAAGGAAATTTGTCAGGGGGATCAACATGATACGTTGATTGCGGTAGTAGTTCGTGGTGGTGGTTATGGGGCAGAGTGGGTGAGCAATTTTCATGTGGGAAACAGTGGAAATGCGATTGGTTTTGATACGGCCGCAAAAAAAATACTGCCTGAGTTGAAAGAGTATATAAAGACGTTAAATATTACCGGGAATTTAAAACTTTGGATTACCGGATTCAGTAGAGGTGGCGCAACGGCAAATATTTTGACACATTATATTAATGAGGATTTGGAAAGTGTTCATTCGTCATTAAAAAATAAAAATATTTTTGCATATACGTTTGCAACGCCTAGTGGTTATCGAAAAAGTAAAAATTATGACAGAACCGTAGACGGCAATTTATGGAATATTGTCAGTGCCAATGATTTAGTTCCAAAATTGGCATTGGTTCAGTGGGGATTTTCAAAGTATGGAAATACTTTAGTATTTCCTGAATATACCAGCGGAGCACTAAAAAAGAAATTTTATAACTACACAGTGGATGAATTGAATATTAAAAATGCTAACGATGCAGAAGAAGTGTTGACAAATCTACTTTATGATGTCACGTTGGGAACTCCTGGTTGGACGTTGGAATTTGAACCAAAAGTTATGGATGGACTTAGGGCAGGGAATACGAAATCATATTTTGATAAAGCAGTATTTGTCTCAGAATTTATTCAATTGATTGATGAAATTATGCATTCAAAGATGGGGACTGGAAAATTGATTTATGCTTTATCTTGTTGGGTGGGTGAGGAGCTTGCATATGTTTCTTCATTATCATGGGATGATCCAAGTATTGCCCAAGTTTTGGGTAATATAGGGTATGCTCATTACCCGGAACATTATCTTTGCTGGCTGGAAGGTGGTAATAGTGTTTTGCTAAAAGATAACCTTTATGCCAAAGAT
>JAFVAA010000015.1 GCA_017476305.1 Lachnospiraceae bacterium | reverse complement strand
TCCCCGCCCTGGAATACTTGGCGTCCATGTGATACATCACCGGATTTGTCGCAAAAGATATCGTCTGGTAATCCTTAATTTCTCCGTTTGGTTACTTTTTCTTTACAAAATATGCCTTTCTTTCCTCCCCGGAAGCAGAGTCCCGAAAAGTATATGTCCTGTAGAATTCTTCCTCCGTACCATACCCCCATTTCTCCCGCTCTTTTATCATAAACATCCCATTCGTCTGATAGCACTCCCCACCATCTTTAAATTCACAAGATAGTTCCCCCTGACCATAGATGTCTAACTCTAATGTTATCAAAGAAACCGGAAGCTTCTTCGAATCCCATAAATGTAATCCCGTCTGCTCCTCCATTTCCTCCAGACTCGAATAATTGTGATAATACGAATCCGTAGAGCCATCTACTAAATGCGTTCCCTCCTGCGAGACAAATTTCCCGAAATCCACAGAAACCGGTTCCAGTTCTCCCACTTCTATTTGTTCCTTTCCCGCCCATAATGTAAAATTCCCAAAGAGAGAAGATGCAAATGCCTTTACATCATGAAAATTCGCTCCTGTCAAAATCACGATGACAAGTGCTGCCGCTGCAAAGCCTATAGAAACAAACTGCTTTCGTTTTCTCATTTTTGCCCGCTTGTCTCCTTCTAAATCTGCCTGCTCTAAAATCACATCATTTAGTACCGAAGACGGCTTCACATGCTCCATCTCCAAACGATATTCTTCCCTAATATTCATATCTTTTCACCTCATCACTTTCTATCATTTTTTTGAGCCGTTCCCTGCCTCTTGCCAATCTGCTGGCAACGGTATTTTCCTTCATCCCCAAAAGCTCAGCAATTTCCTTCTGACTATAACCTTCATAGTAGTACAAATGAATCATTCCCCTGTATCTCTCCGGAAGCCTCCTGACACATTCTGTTACAAACCCTTCTTCCTCCGGTGCTTCTGCCACCTGCTCATCCTCCTGCAGCTCATTAGAAGTATGGAAAACCATTTTCCGGTACCACGAGGATTTCCAGACATCCTTACAGCAGCTTCCCGTAGTACGCAAAAGCCATGCCTTCAAATGCTCCCTTGGTTCAATCCTATGCTTTGCATGAATCAGGCGAAGCCATACATTTTGGTAAACATCATCTGCCATATCAGAATTTTTCACCTGCGCATAGGCAAAGCGATACACCATATCTCCAAATTCCTTTATAATTTCTTCTAATTCCTCACGCTCGTACATCCTGCCCTCCTTTCCTTTTTCCCTAAAAAATCTTTTTCCTATCCATATAAAAATTCTTTCTCCTTAATCTTAATCTCTTTTTCGCATGCTAAATGTCTCCTCCATCCCATCACCAAACTGCTATAGCTACCGGTACCCGGTTCACTGATGTATGAAATCGAACCCCTCATCTTCTATACGATTACTTTTCCAAAAATCTTGCATTTTAATAAAATTTTTTTAAAGCACAGAAATCATACATGCACCATTTTCTTAGCAAAAAACATCCTTTATTCAAAGACAATCGAGTAGGGAAGATAAAATCGCACCCTACTCGCCTGCGCAGGGCACCAGCTTTAGCTGACATCTTCCCTTTGGTGCCCCTGTGCATAAAAAAGACGGAAAATGATACAAGCATCTCTTTCCGTCTTTATATGAAATACCCACAAGCCATTGGTGCAATAGATCATGTTCACACCATCTTCCCCCAGTACCGCATCATCCGGTCGGATATTTCCTTCCTTTTTCTTCTGCTAAAGGGAAGCTCTGTCCCATTTTCTAAAATCACCGTCTCATTTTTTATCGTCCTGATATACTTTTTATTTACCATACAGCCCCGGTAAATCTGTAAAAAGGATTCATCATAGCTCCCTAATTCCTTTCGCATATCTCGAATCGTCTTCCATACCTCATATTCTCCACGCATCGTATAGATCATACATTTCCTGTTTTCCAGCGCATAGTACAGGATATCCCCTGCCCGAAGCATCTCCGTCTGGTCCGATGTATTGATAAGCACCGGAAAATTCCCATCTTTCGCCACCTTTTCACATGCTGCCTGTATCGCTGCAGGAAGCTCCTTTTCCATCCGCTCCTTTCTGATAAAGCGAAACGGCATGTATTCCAGTGCCTCAAAAACATACTCGGTATGCTCCGTGATAAAAATCAGTAAAAAATC
>JAFVAA010000196.1 GCA_017476305.1 Lachnospiraceae bacterium | reverse complement strand
CTTTTGAATTTTAAAAATAACGGATACTATATCAAAACGCCCATCTACCTGCAGAGCAATTTTTTCTCCTATTATCTGTCTCCTACAGATGTTTTGACCTTTGATGCAGATGATCTCTTTTTTTACTCAAACCACTCCATCATGCGGCGCGGAAATCATCTTTTTGTGGCAGAATACGGAATGCAGACCAGTATCCATACACGCTATGGAAGTCGGAAATTTGCCAGAAAAGACATCGACTTCCGGTTTGTAAACGGAGATACAAATGATTTCAGGTACAGCAATATAGAAATCATCAACCCCTATCAGGGCGTTACCAAAAAGGAAGGAAAAACAAAGCCCTTTTATATCGCTAAGATCCATATTAACGGAGATTATGTGATTGGAAAATATGATTCCCTGACAGAAGCTGCCATAGCATATAATAAGGCAGCAGATCTGTTAGAATCCCTTGGTTTCCGAAAGAACTTCGAGAAAAATTTTATTGAAGAATTATCCGGACAGGAGTATAAAGAAATCTACGGGGCACTTCCCATCAGTGAAAAAATCTACGAAGCCGCAGAGATCTATCTAAAGAAAAAGTAAGGATGACCGTTCTAAAATACAGCAGCCTAAGACTGGTCTTTTCCCAAAGTCTTAGGCTGTGAAGGTTTTCGATTCAATTTTCTTTTTCTTCTTTTCCGGATCCTATTCCATTTTTCTTCCATTTTCGATATCTGTGCAGCACCAGTCTCTCTAAATATCTTTTTAAGACGATCTGTATTTCCTCATGCTTCGCAATCTGCTTTACTAAAATAGAATGTACTCCTGCTTTGTTCGCCCCCCAGATATCCGTAAAAATCTGATCTCCAACGAAAAGCGTGGTTTCCGGTGTCGTCCCCATTTTTTCAATCCCTTTTTTAAACCCCTTCGAGGAAGGTTTCCCTGCTTTATGTACATACTCTGTTTCCAAAGCAGTTGCAAGCGGTCTGACTCTTTCCTCGATGTTATTGGAAATAATACAGGTTCGAAAGCCCATCTCCCTTAACCGGTTAAAAAGTTCAATCGCTGAAATCGTAGCAGGTTCGTCATCCTCCACATGCGTATTATCCACATCAAAGAGGATTCCCCGGTATCCCTGCTCATAAAAGGACTGATAATCAATTTCATATGTCGAATCCACATCTTCATCCGGATACAAATTTTTTATTCCCAATTTTTACACCATCCTCCATAATAAAATTGAAACCTGGTCGTTACATCCTGCTGCTGATGTTTAGAGCTGTCTTGTCAGATTGATCATTTCTATGGCACCAAGAGCACAGTCATATCCCTTGTTACCAGCCTTCGTACCTGCTCTCTCGATTGCCTGCTCGATGTTATCTGTAGTTACAACGCCAAACATCACGGGAATCCCAGACTCCAGGCCCACGGAAGCAATCCCTTTTCATACATCTGCACACACATAATCATAATGACTGGTCGCCCCCCTGATGACCGCTCCTAAGCAAATGATGGCATCGTATTTCCCGGACATCGCCATCTTCTTCGCTACAAGCGGAATTTCGAATGCTCCCGGTACCCATGCCAGGGTAATATCCTCCTCCTTTACTCCGTGACGCACCAGACCGTCCTTTGCGCCACCAATTAACTTTGATACAATAAATTCATTAAATCTGGCACCTACGATCCCGATTTTTACACCATCCGCTACTACATTTCCTTCTAAGATCCTCATTTTCTTTTCCTCCATTTCTATATTCAACCTATCCTTTTCCAAACACACGAACCAAAGCGACAAAGGCAGACCGTGGAAATCCGTGTGCATCTCTGCTAAGATCTTCAGACAGGACACAGAAAGCTCTTTTAGGAAAGCTTTAGCAAATGCCCCATCTTCTCTTTCTTTGTTTTTAAGTAAAATGCATCAAATTTTCCCGGCTCCATCTCAATCGGAACACGCTCTACGATCTCTAAATTATATCCGGAAAGTCCGTAGACCTTTAACGGATTATTGGTGAGAAGCCGCATTTTTCTCACTCCCAGATCCACTAAAATCTGTGTCCCTATGGTATAATCTCTGGCATCCTCCGGAAATCCAAGCTCCAGATTCGCTTCCACCGTATCTCTTCCGTGATCCTGCAGCTCATAGGCGCGAATTTTATTGATGAGACCAATCCCCCTGCCCTCCTGACGCATATAGAGAAGAACACCTCTCCCCTCCTTTGCAATCATTTTCATCGCTGCGTCGTACTGCTGTCCGCAGTCACATCTGGCAGATCCAAGAGCGTCTCCGGTCAGACACTCCGAATGCACCCTGCAGAGCACCGGCTTCCCGTCTGCGATATTTCCTTTTACGAGTGCTACATGGTGTTCGCCATTTAATTTATTCACGTAACCATGTATCATAAAATCCCCGTATCTGGTAGGCATATTTGCCTTTGCCACACACTCTACCAGAATTTCATGTTCCTTTCTATACTGCACCAGATCAGCGATCCGACCGATTTTCAGCTGATGCTTCTTCGCAAATTCCATGAGCTCCGGCAGCCTCGCCATATATCCGTCATCCTTCATAATCTCGCAGCAGAGCCCCACGGGTTCTAAGCCCGCAATTTTCGCGAGATCCACAGTAGCCTCTGTATGCCCGTTCCTCTCCAGTACCCCGCCTTTTTTCGCCTGTAGCGGAAACATATGTCCCGGCATCCTGAAATCCTCCGGCTTCACATTCGGAGAAACCGTTTTCATCGCAGTAATCGAACGCTCATAAGCAGAGATACCGGTCACGGTATCCTTATGATCGATGGATACGGTAAATGCCGTACAGTGATTATCCGTATTTACCTCACACATCTGATGAAGTCCTAACTTATCCGTATAGCTTTCCTCCATCGGCATACAGATGAGCCCTTTTGCATGGGAAGCCATGAAATTGACATTTTCCGTTGTAGCGAACTGCGCCGCACAGATTACATCCCCTTCATTTTCCCTGTCCTCATCATCTACCATCACCACGATTTTTCCATTTCTGACGTCCTCCACAATTTCATCAATCGTATTAAATTTGTTTTCCATTTCTCTGACCAGCCTTTCTAAACTCTGTATTTCTAAAAACCTTTGATACTCATGTTGCGTTTCAAAATCCGTTCTCCGCTAAAAATTCCATGGTAATTCCGGAAACCTTCTCCTCCCCCCCATGAAACGAAAGCAGTCTTTCCACATATTTCCCCACGATATCATTTTCGAGATTTACGAGCTCCCCTTTCTTTTTTTGCAGCAGAATCGTTTCCTTTG
>JAFVAA010000195.1 GCA_017476305.1 Lachnospiraceae bacterium | reverse complement strand
TGTACCGTAAAGGTGCCTTCATATTTCGTCCACTTTCCAACCTCCAGTGCCTGGCTTGCAGTTCCTGTGATTTCCGGTGAATAAGAGCCCATATAGTTCGCATTTCCATCTGCCGTAATCACAGGTGCGAACTCTACCATGCGCTGCTCCTCCGGCGCATCCTTGTAGTCATCAGAAAGCTTTGCATAAAATTCATAAGTGTACACAGCCCCGTTTGCATCCTTTACCTGCTCTGTGATATCCTGTGCAAAAGATTCATAAGTGCCCGACTGTGCCGGATCTCTGTCAATCTTCCCATAGGTTTTCACATCGTCATAAACTGGTGTGTCCGATGTCTCTGATGTAATTTTGGAATTTCCCAGCATACCGCACCATGCAGAGGTATCCGCATCGCTAAAATCCGCATTTGAGATAATGTTCTGTGCCGTCTGTGCAGTCTCCTCCGCTTCTGCCACTACCACTTCGCTTACAGGGAATGTCACTGTCCCGGAAAGCATCGCCGCCATGCTAAGCATTGCAGTAAATTTTACCAGCCATTTTTTCCTCATTCTTCTTCTCTCCTTTTCATTTTTTATAGAAATTTCCATTCACAATCGTTCTGACTGCAAATACCTTCTATTTCGTTATATTATAATTCGCATACAGGAAATACAAAACAGGATAAAATATAGAAAGCACATGATAAATTATGGGATTTTTTTTCTTTTAGAAAATTTTATAAAAAACTATTGTAGTTTTTTTCATTTGTGCTATGATTGAGCAGATGAAAAATTATAGAAACAGAAGAAATTTTAGGCAAAAATTCACTTCGGGAGGGAAATCAGATGACAGCTGCAAACACAAAGGACATGAGCCAGGAGACACCGCTAAAGCTAATCCTGAATTTTTCGATTCCACTGCTTTTTGGTATGCTTTTTCAGCAAATTTATAATATCGTGGACGCCATCATCGTCAGCCACTTCCTTGGCGTGAAGGCATTGGCGGGAGTCGGCTCCACAGGAAGCATTAACTTTTTGATTCTGGGCTTTTGTGGTGGTCTGTGTAATGGCTTTGCCCTGCCGGTAGCCCAGTCCTTCGGAGCAAAAGACGAGAACAGTCTCCGGAAATTTGTCGGAAACTCTGCTGTACTCGCTGTCTTCTTTGCACTTATCATCACGCTTACCACTACAGCCCTCAGCCGGAACATTCTCGAATGGATGGGAACTCCTGCTGACATCATCGACCTGGCTCACGATTATTTAATCATTGTATTTTGGGGAATCCCGGCACTGATGCTCTATAATACCTTAGCCGGCTATATCCGTGCCTTGGGAAATTCTGTCATTCCTTTGGTATTTTTGATTTTTTCCACCTGCTTAAATATCGTTTTAGATCTTTTCTGGATTCTCGTACTGAAAGCAGGCGTATCCGGTGCCGCACTGGCGACTGTGATTTCACAGGGAATTTCCGGAATCCTGTGCCTGCTCTATATCCGAAAGCATATAAAAATTTTATGCCTGAAACGCTCCGATTTAAAGCTGCATCCCCGCTATGTAAAACCGCTGCTTCGCATGGGACTGCCGATGGGGATTCAGTATTCCATCACTGCCATCGGAAGTGTAATCCTACAAACCGCCGTCAATTCTTTAGGTTCCACCGCTGTAGCCTCCATGACAGCAGGAGGAAAAATCTCTATGTTCGTCGTCTGCCCATTTGATGCACTCGGCTCTACCATGGCGACCTATGCCGGTCAAAATGTGGGTGCCGGAAAGTTAAGCCGTTTGGGAAAAGGCTTAAAAACCTCCCTTCTTCTCGGCTGTGTATATTCTGTCATAATCTTTGGCATCCTTTCTCTGTTTTCCGGGAATTTACTGTACCTCTTTGTCTCTTCCTCAGAAAAGCTGGTGATTTCCCAGGCGAAAACCTTTTTATTTTATAACTCTTTATTTTACGTTCTGCTCTGTCTGGTCAATTGCATCCGGTTCACGATTCAGGGAATGGGCTTTTCCGGCTTTGCTGTATTTGCAGGCTTTGCAGAAATGATTGCCAGAGCTCTGATCGGTCTTATCTTCATTCCCGCCTTTGGCTATACCGCTGCTTGTCTGGCAAGTCCTGCCGCCTGGGTTCTCGCCGATGCCTTTTTAATCCCTGCATATTTCTATGCAAAGAAACAACTTTACAGGAAACAAAGTTCCCTATAACTTATGAAAAAAATACGGGCACCCGCCATTTCCGGCAAGCACCCGTATTTATAACCTCACTTTTATCATTTGCAGAAAGTTCTGTTCTTTTTCTTTCTGTCCAGAAAAAAGTCCTACTTAGGAACTGCTAATCCTTAACCGCTCCTGATCTATCCCATGATAGACTCAAACATAAATAATGAATAGTAATTTTAAATCAGATCCTTATAAAGCTGCGTAATCTCCTCTACGGAAGTTTCTTTTGGATTACCAGGTCTGCAGGCATCATCATAAGCGGACTGTGCCAGGAAAGGAATATCTTCCTCCTTCACAATCTCCTTTAAATCAGCAGGAATTCCTACATCGATAGAGAGCTTTTGTACTGCATCTACCGCCGCCTTTCTATATTCCTCCTGTGTCATGTTTTCCGTACCTTCCACACCCATTGCCTTTGCAATATCACGATACTTTTCACCGGTAGCCTCGGCATTATATGCCATGACCGTAGGTAAAATAATCGCATTTGCAACACCATGAGGTGTATCATAAAGAGCCCCTAAAGGATGTGCCATAGAATGAACCAGACCAAGACCTACATTTGAAAAGCCCATACCGGCTACATACTGGCCAAGTGCCATACCCTCACGTCCCTCTGGATCATTTTCTACTGCTCCCCTCAAGGATCTGGCAATAATCTCGATTGCCTTTAAGTGAAACATATCAGAAAGCTCCCATGCTCCTGCTGTGATATATCCTTCGATTGCATGTGTCAATGCATCCATACCTGTCGCTGCTGTCAGTCCTTTCGGCATAGATGACATCATATCAGAATCGATAAATGCAACAACCGGAATATCATGTGGATCAACACAGACCATTTTACGATTTTTTTCCGCATCCGTGATAACATAGTTAATGGTTACCTCTGCTGCAGTCCCCGCTGTCGTCGGAACTGCCAAAATCGGTACAGACTTATTTTTTGTATCTGCTACACCCTCTAAACTGCGAACATCAGCAAATTCAGGATTATTGATAATAATACCGATTGCCTTTGCCGTATCCATGGAAGAGCCGCCACCGATTGCGATCAGATAATCGGTTCCTGCATTTTTAAATGCTTCCACACCTGTCTGCACATTCTCTATCGTAGGATTCGGTTTAATATTTGAATATAATTCATAAGCAAGATTATTTTTCTCCAAAACATCTAATACTTTCTTTGTAACACCGAAATTTACTAAATCTGGATCTGAACAAACAAATGCTTTTTGAAATCCTCTTCCTTTTACCTCATCCGCAATGTTCTCTATTGCACCGGCACCATGATAAGATGTCTCATTCAAAATAAATCTGTTTACCATAAAATAAAAACCCTCCTTTTTATAAGAATCAATCCAACTCTGCATACATAATTTGCTAAACCTTTCACAGCTTTGCTATTCCAAAAACAGTGACTGAGCATAGCAATAACTTGTACACACTTATAGTATACTAGGTGCAGTCCAAAAATGCAAGATTTTTTCATTAAAATATATGATTTTTTTTTGCTTTTTTCTCTTTTTTTTGTAACTTTTCCACAAGTATTTTTATGGGAATAAAAAACCATATTATTTTTGCACAAAAAGCACTTCGTTTTTCCCTTTTCTTTCGTCTATATATCAAAAAAGCAATTCCGCAGGCGCGCTCTCCTATATCTTCATCGTCAACTGAATCCTCTGCTTTTTCAAATCCACACTCATCACCTTTACATCCACAATATCTCCTACACTTACCACATCCAGCGGATGCTTTACAAAGCGGTTCTTTGAAAGCTCGGAAATATGTACCAAACCATCCTGATGCACCCCGATATCCACAAAAGCCCCAAAGTCAATTACATTTCTGACCGTTCCCTTTAAGATCATTCCTTCCTTTAGATCCTTCATTTCCAAAACGTCTGTACGCAGGATAGGCTTTGGCATTTCATCTCTGGGATCTCTCGCCGGCTTTTCCAGTTCCTTGACAATATCCGTCAAGGTCATCTCGCCAATCCCAAGCTCCTCTGCCATGGCTTTTTTATCCTTTATTTTTTTCATGATTCCCGGCACATTTTTCTCCTGTGTCTTTTCCCCAGCCTCTAAAGAAACTCCGGACTCTCCAAAGGCTTTCGCAAATGCTGCACCAAATGCAGTATTTGTATTTTTCACCTTAAATTCCTGTTTCTTCTCTTTCTTTGCCGGCTTTTTGGAGGTCGCCTTTTTTGCAATTTCTGTCTGAATCGTCTTTACATCTCCCATCGTGAGCGATAGCTTTTCTAAAAGCTTCTCTGCTGCCTCATAGGACTCCGGATGTACACTTGTCGCATCCAGAGGATTCTCCCCATCCTGAATCCGCATGAATCCGGCACACTGTTCGAAAGCTTTTGGTCCCAGCTTTGGCACCTTTAAAAGCTCCTTTCTGTTTTTAAATTTTCCATTTTCCTCACGATAAACAACAATATTTTTCGCAATCGCTTTCGAAATTCCGGAAATATATTCTAAAAGTGATGCAGATGCCGTATTTAAATCGACTCCTACTTTATTTACGCAATCCTCCACCACCCCGGTCAGCGTTTCCGAAAGCTTTTTCTGATTCATATCGTGCTGATACTGCCCCACGCCAATGGACTGTGGATCAATTTTTACCAACTCTGCCAGAGGATCCTGCAATCTTCTCGCAATACTCGTCGCACTTCTCTGTCCCACATCGAAATTCGGAAATTCCTCTGTCGCCAGTCTACTTGCGGAGTACACCGAAGCCCCTGCCTCATTGGTGATGATATACTGTACCGGCTTCTTAATTTCCTTTAGCATCTCTGCCACAATCTGTTCGGACTCTCTGGATGCCGTCCCGTTTCCTATGGAAATCAGAGAAATATCATATTTCTCAATCATCTGCTTTACGACACGCTTCGTTTCCTCTACCTTATTCTGTGGTGCTGTCGGATAAACTACCGTCGTCGCAAGCACCTTTCCCGTCGCATCGACCACCGCCAATTTACAGCCGGTCCGGAATGCCGGATCCCATCCCAGAACATTTTTCCCTGCAATCGGCGGCTGCATCAGAAGCTGCTCTAAATTTTTTCCAAAAACCCTGATAGCACCATCCTCTGCTTTTTCTGTCAGCTCATTTCTGATATCACGCTCAATCGCCGGAGCAATCAGACGCTTATAGCTGTCTTCTATCGTTTCGACCAGAAGCTCTCCTGCCCTTTCATTTGTATCCGTCACAATTTTCGTCTTTAAATACTGTAAAATTCTCTCCTCCGGTGCCTCCATTTTCACTACCAGAAACTTTTCCTTTTCCCCGCGGTTCAGTGCAAGCACACGATGTCCTGCAATCTTACTGATTTCTTCCTGATATTCATAGTACATCTCATACACGGACTGCGCTTTCTCATCCTTTGCTGTAGAAATCAGTTTTCCTTCTTCTGAAGTAATATTTCTGATATATCTTCTGTACTCTGCATGATCCGAAATTTCCTCTGCAATAATATCCTTCGCACCGGCAAGTGCCGCTGCAGCGTCAGCCACTTCCTTTTCTTCAGAAATGAAACGCTCTGCTTCCTTTTCTACATCTACATCCTTCTCCTGCGCCAAAAGGATTCCGGCTAATTCCTCCAGCCCCTTTTCCTTCGCAATCGTCGCCCTCGTTCTTCTCTTCGGACGATACGGGAGATAAAGATCATCTACCGCTACCTGTGTCTCTGCTGCCAGAATCTGCGCCTTTAATTCCTCTGTTAATTTTCCCTGTTCTTCAATACTTGCAATGACCTGCTCC
The DNA here is from genome assembly GCA_017476305.1 of Lachnospiraceae bacterium. Classification (GTDB taxonomy): domain Bacteria; phylum Bacillota; class Clostridia; order Lachnospirales; family Lachnospiraceae; genus Butyribacter. The sequence goes on along the minus strand of JAFVAA010000195.1, from coordinate 418 downwards.
TTCTTTTCCTCTAAATTTCGAAGATACGTAAGTCTTTCATTTAGATTTCTGAGCTGTTCATCATCCAAAGCTCCATGTGCTTCCTTACGGTATCTGGCTATAAACGGAATCGTATTCCCCTCATCGATTAACTTTGCCACAGCCTCAACCTGCCATTCCTTTATCGTTAATTCTTCTGCGATTTTCTTATTAATATTCATTTTTTCCTCCATACTGAAAAAGAGGCAGTTTTTTTCGCCGGCTCTTTTCTATATTATTATTTTTCCGCGACAACAAAGTACCAGAGTAAATTTTCATCAGAACCGACTAATCCATTTCCAGCGAAAATGCATCATGTACTGCCTGTGCAGCCTGCTCTGTATATTTTTTATCAATCAGAACAGAAACACGGATTTCTGAAGTAGAAATCTGACGGATA
>JAFVAA010000194.1 GCA_017476305.1 Lachnospiraceae bacterium | reverse complement strand
ATGATTTATAAAATTTTATAGCCATTTCTAATATATCTTCATTTCCTATTACATTTCATGCTGCAATGTCATTTCGTTAAGCCATAATATAGCTACAGGAAGTAATGCTTAACGAAATGACATTGTTTCACGCTGTAGTACATTGCGTTGAACATCACTCTTTTAACCCCGGATCCTCCACCCCGTTTTTTCGAAATGCCTCTGCCCGGTCTCTGCATGTACCACAAACTCCGCAAGGCTTTTCCCCGCCTTCATAGAAGCTCCACGTCAACTCATACGGCACCTTTATCTCCAGCCCCTTCTTTACCACCTCCGCTTTTGTCAGCCCCACAAAAGGAGCCTCTACTCTTAACTGCTTTCCGCTTCCCAGATAAATCGCCTCATCCATTGCCTTCTGAAACTCCTCACTGCAGTCCGGATACGCATTTCCCGCCGCATCATCCGCATGTGCTCCATAGTAGATGACACCACACTCTTTCGAAAGAGCGATACTAGCTGCAGATGAAAGAAAAAGCCCGTTCCGAAATGGCACATATGTAGTAACCGGCTTTCCATCCCGCTTCTCTAACTGCTCTGCATAGCTCTCCTCCGTGATTTCTTCCAAAGAATGCTTTAAAAGAGAACTGTCGCTATAGGCAAAAATTTTCATAAGATCCAGTTCCAAATGCTCCACACCATAAAATGCCGCCACCTCCCTGGCAGCAAGTATTTCCTTTTCATGCTTCTGTCCATAAGAAATGGAAAGGGAAATCACATTTTCCTTTCCATACTTTTCCACTGCCATCCCCAGACAGGTCGTACTGTCCACTCCGCCACTGCTAAGTACCATTGCCTTCATTCTGTTTTTCTCCCTCTTTTGCTTCATCTCAACCTAACCTCATCTGCAAAAACTCATTCTCTTTAAACGCCCCTCTAAGTGTATAGGTCTTTGTCGTCGCCTGTGACTTTTTGATTCCCCGCGCAGACATGCAGCTATGCGTCCCTTCAATCACTACAGCCACATCCTCACTCCCTAAGATTTCCTGCATAATTTCCGCGATATCCGAGCCGATACGTTCCTGAAGCTGCAGTCTCTTTCCGACCATATCTGCAATCCTGGCAATCTTACTTAACCCGATTACCTTTCCTTTCGGGATATAGGCAACCGTCACCTTCATATCATACATCAGTGCCATATGATGTTCACAGTAGCTGTAAATATCAATATCCCTGACCATTACCATATCATTCCCGTCTGCCTCAAAGCTCATCTTGTCCTCAAAGGTCTTATCAAACATCCGGGCAATCTCATGATTGGTATAATTCATCCCTTCGAAGATTTCCTCATACATCCTGGCTACCCGCTCCGGCGTATCCTTTAGCCCCTCCCTGTCCGGATCATCGCCAAGTGCTGTTAAGATTCCACGAATGTGCTCATTTATTGCCTCTGTATCAATCGCCATTTTCACTCATCTCCCATTCCATTTTCCTTTCCACCTATAGCCGCTGCTTTATACTCCCCGTGCGTCCGGTTCCCAGATTATCTTATGCAGCTGCAGCTGTAAGCGTGCTTCCGTCCACTTCTTTTCCTTCATAAACTCCACAATCTCCTCAGGCTCTATCTTTCCAAACGCAGGACTTAAATAAATCCGGCATCTCGTCTCCCTTAGCTCATCTTCGCATAACGCATACGCCCTTTCTAAATCCGTCCTGTCTGTCACCACGAACTTAATTACATTTTTCTCCCCGAAGCAGAGAAAATTCTCTAAAAGCATCTTCTCCTCCATTCCGCTTCCCGGCAGCTTATAGTCAATCGTAAAGCTCACAATATCGGAAAGTAATGCATACTCCCTAAGATCTATGCTCCCATTCGTTTCCACCTCAACCTGATATCCATGATCCACAAGTGCCATAATTAGAGAAAAAATCCCCTTCTTCTCCATCGGCTCCCCTCCGGTCAGCGTCACATTTTTCACGCCAAACGAAGCAATCTCCTCTAAAATCTCACTCGTCGTCATATAAGTAGCTTCCGCATCCTTTTCCTTCGCCCACGCTGTATCGCAAAAGCTGCAGTCCAGATTGCACCCCTTCATCCGTACAAAAGCAGAAAGCTCTCCGGCTTTTAAGCCTTCCCCATTGATACTTTCAAAGATTTCCACGATTTCAAAAATCTCTATCGAATTTTCCGGCATTTTTCCTCTCCCATTCTTCTATAAATCTCTCTATTCCAAAGCTCCTGCTTCCTTCACAATCGCCCTGCTGCCTGCCAAAGCTACTTTACAAACAGGAACACCAAAACCTCCTACGGAACATAGGTCGCACAGTTATTCGGTGTTTCATAGACCTGCACCATCGCTACCGGATAGCCACGCTCTTTCATTTTCTCAAAAAAATGTCTGGAAAAATTCTCCGCAGTTGGACGAAACGGCAGCTCCATGATAGAAAATCCCTCTTCCTTTAAAACCTCCATCGTTTTCTGCTTTAAAGAATCCTTTTCCACCAGAAAATTATGGTCATAAACCTCTAATAATTCCTTTAGTTCTTCCTTCAAAACCGAAAAATCAAAACACATGCCCCGTTCCTGCGGTTCTTCCCTAAGGTTCTCCGTCTCTACCGTCAAAAGCACCCTCCACCTGTGCCCGTGAATATTTCCGCATTTTCCCTGATAACCGGCTAAAAAATGCGCCGAATCAAAGCTCTGTTCAATCGTCAGCTGATACATAAATCCCTTTCCTCCACTATCATTCCTGTCTGTGCGCATCCTCGCAAAGCATTTTTTACTTTAAAGGGAACGAAGTTTCCTGTAAAGTAAAAAACGAGCAAACCTCCGTCTGCTCGAATTTGCTTTTATGACCTATTATCATTTCTTCACAGCCCTGGTTTTGTTTAAAGACAGGATGGTACCAATGAACTGTCTGCCAATCTTATCTACCTCATTTATACCACACATTCTCCTTAAAAGCAACCCCACTGACACCATTACACGGCAGCCCGCAGACCGTTCCAAGCATCCTCGCATTACTTCTCGCCGCATGTACTATCCCCCTCTTTTAATCCTCATACTCCTCTAAAAACTCATGCTTCACCCCATCCTTCTTATAGGCAATCACTGTACTTAGATTCACATTCTCCACACTTTTAAAAATATTGCTCTCCACGAACGGATTCTTCTTTTTTAACTCTGCTATGAGCTTTTTGATTTCCAGCCGCTTCGAATGATCCTCTCCATGATCTCCGCTGACCGAACAGGTATCTGTAAACCTGCAGGCACACTGTAAAAAATGAAGATCATTCGCATCCCGCCACCGTTTGATATCCTCCTCCCTGATCAGATACAGTGGACGGATCAGCTCCATCCCTTCAAAATTCGTACTGTGCAGCTTCGGCATCATTGTCTGCACCTGTCCTCCATAGAGCATCCCCATGAGAATCGTCTCGATGACATCATCATAGTGGTGCCCCAGTGCGATCTTATTACACCCAAGCTCCTTCGCATGGCTGTACAGATATCCTCTCCGCATCCTCGCGCAGAGATAGCAGGGAGATTTCTCGATTTCATATACCGCATCGAAGATATTTGACTCAAAAACCGTAATCGGAATATCCATAAGCTTCGCATTATCCTCGATTCGCTTTCGGTTCTCCGGCGCATATCCCGGATCCATCACCAAAAAAACTAACTCAAACGGGAATTTATCATGGCGCTTTATCTCCTGAAAAAGCTTTGCCATCAGCATGGAATCCTTTCCACCGGACATACAGACTGCAATCCTATCTCCGGGCTTTACGAGTTCATAGCGGTTGATTGCCTTCGCAAAGGGAGAAAAGAGCTTTTTGTGAAACGTCTTCTGAATACTTTTTTCAATCTGCTTATTTTTTTCCTTTCGTTTCTCCCCGGCGTCCTCCTTCTCCTCCTCCTCAAAGGCAGAGACCAGATAGCCGAAATATCCTCCTTTTAAATGATACGAGGAATATCCCTGTTCCCTAAGCCACAAGGCGGGCTTCCCGCTATTTAATCCCTTCATGCAGTAAAGCACCGGCTTTTTTCCCTTTGGAAGCTCCGACACCCTCTCCGAAAGCTCCTCTAAAGGAATATGCACCGCCCCCGGAATTTTTCCATACTCCACAGAAGCCTGATCCCTAATATCCACAAAGAGAAAATCCTCCTTTTCCCATCTGAGGATTTCCTGATAAGTCACTTCTATATCATCCATTTTCGTTCTCCGTAATCATTCTACCTGTCAAGCATTTTTACCCCGTCTTCTTCTCCATACACGGCAAACCCGTCAAACCCGTCCGCTTCAATCTTATTCAAAAACTTTCCTAACTTCTTCGGTCTCAGGAATACAGAAACCATGTACTCCTCCCTGAGCTCCTCCGCATATTTTAATGCATCTGTAAACATATCCGCATCATAAAATACTGCAATCCTCTTCTTCCGGTCCGGAATCTGATACCCCTTTTCCATCAGAATCCCAAAAATTCGCTCAAAACCAATCGAAAAGCCCACCGCTGGAATATCCTCGTTTAAGAACTTTCCAATCAGATGGTCATATCTTCCCCCGCCTGCAACTGCACCACTATACCCTTCCGCTTCCACTTCGAAAATCGTCCCGGTATAGTAGCCCTGTCCTCTGACTAAAGACGGCGCGAACTCGATCGTAAAGCTGCCATCCGACACTGCATTTACCGTATCCATAATAAACCGGAGGTCATCCACAAAGTCTGCCTCACATACCTTCATGACCGTCGAAAGGTCTAAGGAACCACTTTCAAAGAGACGGATAAACTTCTCTACAGAAGCACGGTCAAAGCCCTCTTCGAAAAGCTCCTCTTTCACTCCCTCTATCCCAATTTTATCCAATTTATCAAAGATGATCGCTAACCTCTCATGCGCATCCTCTGAAAATCCGGCATAGGAAAAAATCGCCTTTAAAATCCGCCGGTCATTGATTTTCACCTTAAACTGCTCCAGACCAATCATTTTTAAAGCCTTCGTGGTCGTAAGAATCAGATCCACCTCTGCGTGCATGCTCTGATCCCCTATAATATCAATATCACACTGCATAAACTCGCGAAGCCTGCCCTTCTGCGGTCTCTCTGCCCGGTACACCCTGTCCATCTGAATCACCTTAAACGGTGTCAGAAGCTCATTTCTGTTATTCGCATAGTATCTGGAAAGCGGAAGCGTAAGATCATACCGGAGTCCCATATCCGAAAGACTCTTTTCATCTGCATTCGCATTTTCCAGTGCCTTATCAAGCTTCTGCCCTCTTTTCAGTACCCGGAAAATCAGACTTAGGTTTTCTCCTCCCTCGCTTTTATCTAAATTTACCGCATCCTCTAAAATCGGTGTCGTAATGCGTGAAAAACCTGCATCCTGATAGGTTTCTAAGACCGTATTCTGTAAAAAATCACGAATCAGAACCTCCCCCGGCAGATAATCCCTTGTTCCTTTTAATGGTGTCGCTTTCATAACGTCCTCCTTAAAACTCTAAATCCTTACATAAATACCTTTCCTCAAACACATCCTTTGGTACCGGTTTTGCGAAATAGAAGCCCTGAATATAGTCCGGATCCAGTTCCAGTACCCGCTTTAAATCCTCCTCCGTTTCCACTCCCTCATAGCAGACCTTCAGATTCAGACTGTGCGCCAGCTCTGTAAACTGTTTGACCACCAGATAGTCATACTGGCTGTTCGTAATATTCCGGATAAAGGACTGGTCAATCTTTACCAGATCAAACATCATATCCTTGATGTAGCGAAGGTTCGAATACCCGGTCCCAAAGTCATCAATCGCCAGATTCAGATTGTTCTTTTGGAAATTCTGTAAAACATCTGCGGCATTTCCACCCTCCTCCAGTTCTCCGCTTTCCGTCACTTCGAACAGTACATTTTTCCTGTCAAAGCTAAGCTCCTCCATATATTCCTCGATATCCGAAAGAAGGTTGCTCTTTCTGATCTGGATAAAGGAAATATTGATATTGATCCGGAACTCCGGTTCCCTCTCCTGCCATTTCTGACACTGCGAAAGGGCAGTATGAATGATCCAGCGTCCCAGAGGGATGATGAGACCACTCTCCTCCAAAAGAGGAATGAAGACCGCCGGAGACAGCATCCCCAGCACATCATCCTTCCACCGGAGCAGTGCTTCCGCTCCTAAAATCCTCTTTTTCTTCACATTGATAATCGGCTGATAGTACAGCTCAAAGCCCCTAAAGTTCGCATCCACAGACTGCCTTAACCGTTCCTGTAAGTCAAGTCTCGCGATAAAGTCTTCATAGTCCTTTTTCTCGTATCTGACATAGGTATTTTTTCCCTTTTCCTTCGCCTGATGCAGCGCAAACTCCGTCTTTTCCAAAAGCTTTAGCGGATTCTCCTCTACCGACTCATCATAATAGGCACTTCCTGCGGAAATCGTATAAAAATGCTGATATCCGCCTGCAAAAATCGCCTCATCCACCGTTCTTCTGATACGCTGATAAAGCTCCTTCGCCGGATCTGCTTCTTCTGTCATCCTGCGCGACAGAACCAACATCTCATCACCGCCCATCCGGTATACAATATCATCCTCTCTGACACACCGCTTAATACACTCGCAGACATCGATGAGAACCTGATCGCCAAACCTCTTTCCATACTTTTCATTAATCTCACGAAAATTATCAATTCCTATCTGTAAAAGATAAGCAACCTTTCCCTCCCTCGCCTGAATCAGTGCCAGATCGGAACTTAGCTTGATTTCTCTGTAAAGACCGGTCAGATTGTCTATCACGTTTTTTCTTCCGAGCTCTGTAATGCACCCGATCAGATATCTGGTATTGCCCGCTCCATCCAAAACAGCCTGCCCCTGACAATGAACCCAATAGGGATGCCCATCATGTCCCATCCAGCGATACTCCATATTATGTTCCGAAGCTCTGCCCGTCTGAATCTCTTCCAGGCTCATTATTAAAGCTTCTCTGTCATCCGGATAACAGACCTTATTAATCACAGAACCTGCATTATCAAAACGGGTTTTATCGAGAGCAAACCTCTTTAGCGCATTGCTCGATATCGTAAATTCATCCTTTTCAAAATCCAGGATAAAAAGATAGTCATCGGTACATTTTCCCAATAAAGAAAATACCTGCTGTATACTTTCCAGCTCTAAATTTCTTATGATTCCGGGCATAAACACACCTCCTGATCTTCCCTGCTGGTCTCGCGAAGTCTCGCCAGCCTGCTGTTATGGTGCATACTTTTACAATCATACATGACCGCATCCGCCTTCTTCATCAGTTCATCCACATCCCCCATTCCATGCACCACCGAATGAATCGAACCAATACTGACACCTACCTGATACGGTTTATCACTGATTTTCTCAAAATCATCTGCCAGCCCCTGTAAAATCTCATCATAACGCTCATAAAACGTAAAATCTGCCTGCTCCGTTTCCTCTAACATCGCAACCATGTACTCATCTCCGCCAAATCTGGCACAGATGCCACTCTTTCCTTTCAGGGATTCCCTTAAAAACTCTGCCGTCTTCCGGATCGCAAAATCCCCCTCCGCATGACCATAGGTATCATTGATAAACTTTAATCCATCCATATCCACAGACGATACAAAAAGCGTCAGATCCTTTCCGGAAAGCCTGTTAAAATCTGCCTCCAAATGGGAAAAAAATCCTCTCCGGTTATACAGCTGCGTCATATTATCCGTAATGTACATTTTATGAAGCTGAGACTGTTTCTTGATCGTACCCAGCGATTGATCCAATCCCATGGCAAAATTATAAAAAGCAATCAGATCCCTCTTACACTCTTCAAAAGCCACCGCCATAAAGCCATAATTTTCTTCCTGAATATGAATCGGTATATATAAAATATTCGAACGTTTCCAAAAAACCTCGATCATCTTCTTATAAATCTGCCTCACCGGTGTTTCTTCACACAGGACAGAATATTCTCCATCCTTGAACTGGGACAGCAGAATCAGATTCTCACGCCCCATATTTTCATGGGGAACATCCGTATCTACGCAGAAATCATAGGTCAAAAAAAGCACCATTGAATGAATCCCCATTTTTTTCGGATATTGCTCTAACTTCCTTGCCATATCCACCACGGAATAATTCTCGGTCAATACAGACATCATAAAAAAGGTTTCTGATGACTGAATCTTATTCAAAGCTCTTCTTCCATCGATAAACATGATATGTTCATTCGGATTGCACCACTGTACTGGCTCACATCCGCAGGATTCCGTATACTTCGTAAAAAGCGGAATTTCTACATCAAACGGGGGCAGCTCCGGCGTATAGACTCACTGATCGACCAAATGCAGAAACTCAGAGCCCAAAAGATCAATATCGTTATATGCATTCGTAAGTCTGGGCGTACAGTACTGCTCCAGTCCAATCCCGTCAAAGCCGGTCAGTATGATATCCTCCGGAATACGGTATCCATGATTCTGCAGTACATTTTCTATCGTAAGTGCCATGATATCATTCGCTGCAATAATCGCATCCGGCTTTTCCTGCCTGCCGCTTGCCCACATAGCCACCCACTTTTCACAGGCAATCCTGCAGGGCATTTCCCAAAACTGCCCATATGCCAGACGCTCCTCCTCAAAAGGAACTTCATTCTCTTCCAGTACCTTCTTAAAAATGTCAATTCTTTGATCCGAAAACTCATTATTTTTTAAGCCCGCCATAAAATTGATCTTTTTACACTGATGAAACTCCACGACATGCCGGCAGAGCTTTTCAAACGCTTTCTGATAGCCTAAAAGAACGCCATAGCAGCCCTCTAACTTCATATCCACGGAGATAACAGGAATTTTCACTGCTTTCGCCCTTCCAACCAGTTTGTATGTTTCCTCCATATTCGCAAAGGAGACTGGAAAAATAATGAGTACGGAAACCACACCCAAAGGTATGATATCAAAAATGAACTTTTCCCCCTGAGTAAACCCATCATTTTGGTCAAGCTGACGAAAGGTATTAAAAACCAGCACCTGATATTCTCTTTCTCTCGCATATTTGCAGATTGCCTCCACCTGGCGTGTCAGCGTTTCATCCTGTAAATCCGATAAACAGACTGCGATGACTTTATTACTCGTATCCAAATTTTGCCTCCTTTTACATGTCCCCCGGATATTTCTACTTCCTAATATATATTTTCTGTGCAAACTCCCAACTGCAAAAGCAAAACCCTCGAAAACCTACGGTTCCCTCGGGCGCAAGCGCGCTTCACATTACGATAAATACGCTTATAAAAGCAAGCTTTATAAGCGTATTTATCATAATGCCTGCTTTTGCTTTCGCGACTATTATATCATATTTTCTCTCAATTGATAACCGGTTTTCATATTTTTTCCGTAACCTCCCTGTATAGTAAATGTAATCCATAACAAAAGCCGAAAAAGCAGAGAAGAACCAGTGTGACCAGAAAGTTACCGTTCTTAACTGCCACCAATCCGTAAAGGATCGGTACGATAAAATTCGTCAGATTAAAAAGGATATGCGTCAAAATATTATTCCATATACTGCCGCCCGTCTGATGCATCATCCCTAAAAGAAGTCCGAAAAGAAACGCATAGGTTCCCTGAATCAGATTCCCATGATACACTCCAAACAGAAATGCCTGTAAAAGATTCGCCACCCAGAACGGAAACGCCAAATAGAGCCGGTCAAAAAGAACCCCTCGGAAAATCAGTTCTTCAGCTACAGGTCCCAGGAGAAGCGTATAGAGAAACATCCTTGCAGAACCTGTATTAAAGTCTCCCATATTTTTCTGATACTCTGCAAAAAAGTCCGGAAATATATTCTGCAGAATCGTCAGAACCACGATTGCAAAAAAGCAGCCACAGAATCCGATCAATAATATCTGCAGAATGTGGCGTTTTCCAAACACTTCCCTATAATCCGGTTCCTGCCGCAGATCAGAACGTCGATACAAAGAACCGCACCATAAAATATAAATCATCGAAGCAATCAAGGAAAACCACTCCGAAACCAGGCGTCTGTACTTATCATCCGTGAGAAGCCCGGAAACCTCCGGACTCTCTCCCTTTCCCGAAGCAAACTGCACAAAAACCGGTATCAAAAGCATCGTCACCATATATGCTATGAACTGTACGAGAAAGACCCCCGCAAAAACCAGTACAGCCCCCACGACAGCCCTTCTCCTGACCACCCGGAAAAGTTCTCCGTCCTGCTCTTCCTGCTCTGAAAAATCCTTCAAAAAAGTCCCTCCTCTCCATCTCCAGTTACCGTTATCGACAGCCATTCCGTAACGCACCGGAAATGCTCTGCGGGTAACGATTCTTTTATAAAGCAAAAATGCTCCGAATGGAAAAGCTCCATTCGGAACACAATACTTCGTTCTATGTTTGATACATCCTCACTATCTTTTTCTCTGTAAAAACTCGGGAATCTTGATATCGCTGTCCGGTGAACCAAAATATCCGCCTGCAGGCTGCTGTGGTATCGGCGTTTCAACCTTAGCAGTGTTCGGCATCACCGTTCTGATCCCTGAGCCCTGCTGTCCTGCTCCCGTCTGGGTATTCATACGGCTGGAAGTCCCCTGCGCAGAAACCTGTCCATCCCGCATAGGGAAATTTGTCCTCGGAGTCATAGAAGCTCCAAAAGCTCCTCTCTGTACTGCACTGGCTCCATTCCCATCCTCCGGCATTCCAGTAGCGATAACCGTAATCATCACAGTATCATCTGATGTATCAGAATTCATCACGCCCCAGAATACCTCTACGTCAGATGCCGCCATCTCCGTCACATAAGCGACCGTCTCACTGGAATCAAGCATGGATACAGGTCCTCTCATATTGACAAGTACAGACGTAGCACCATCGATCTTTGTTTCCAGAAGCGGCTTGGAAATCGCAACCTGAACAGCATTCATGCACTTGTTTTCTCCAGACGCCACACCGATTCCTATGTGTACCAATCCCTTATCCTTCATCACGGTCGTCAAATCTGCAAAATCGTCATTTATCGTACCATTTACATTTAAAAGCTCCGTCACACCCTGTACACTCTGATGAAGCACTTCATCCACCTTAGAAAAAGCTTCCTGTATGCTGGCACGCCTGTCCACGATTCCTAAAATCTTATCATTTGGTATGACAATCAGAGAATCTACACACTGTTTTAACGTCTCGATCCCTGCAATCGCGTTGTCCATACGCTTTTTCCCTTCCATCGTAAACGGCTTGGTCACCACACCAACCGTCAGAATACCCAGACTTCTCGATATCTCTGCGACCACTGGTGCTGCTCCTGTACCCGTTCCTCCACCCAGTCCACAAGTGACGAATACCATATTTGCATCCTTTAAAAGCTCTGTTATT
>JAFVAA010000193.1 GCA_017476305.1 Lachnospiraceae bacterium | reverse complement strand
TCCTTTCTTAAATTTGATTTTTCACACATAAGATGATACACTATATCTGAATAATTTTATACGAACTTTCTCAGGAAGAAATACTGTAAATATGCGGTGTTTCTCCTGAAAAGTTCGTATAAACTAAGGGTTCGTATAACAACAATTATGCGAAATTTCGCATAATTGCTGGAGCTGGGAACAGGATTTGCCTTTGTCGGAAGGGAATACCGTTTAGTGGTCGGGGAAACAGAGCAGTTTCTTGATATGCTGTTTTACAATATCAATCTTCATTGTTATGTAGTGATAGAGGTAGTTCGATCCACGGGATATGGGACAGATCGGAACGTATGTAGCGGCTGTAAATGGCATTTTGAGAAAGGAAGGGGACTCCCCCACAATAGGGCTGCTGATCTGTAAGACGAAAGACAATGTGCTTGCCCAATATGCGGCAGACAGTTCAAAGGAGCCGATTGGGGTATCTGAATACCAGTTATCTGAAATCATGCCGGAAGATTTCAAGGGATCTTTACCGACAATAGAAGAAATTGAAAATACATTAAGGGATTGAAGATTGTGGCACTTGCTATCATGGCAGGTGCTATTTTTTTGCCCGGAAGGAGGTGGTCAAAGCATAACGTGCCGGGGAAAGCCTGGCTGGACCTAATTGGCGGGAGTGATCCCGATAACATATAAACTATAAATCATTGTTAATGACAGGGGATACCTTGTCTGCGGAGATTGCCGTGGATGGGGGATCCCCTGTCTTTTTTCGGCAGTTTTTTTTTCTTTGATGGCAATGCAGTCCCCTGTGGGAAGGGGGAATGTGATGGCAGGGGAAATGGATGGGCTGCGTATCATGCGCAGCATCATAAAGACGGAGCAGATTGTAAATCAGGAAGAATACAGAAATATCATGTGTTCTGTCAGCGGGGGGAGTGATTCGGATGTAATGCTGGATATTTGTTTCCGGGCGGATCCGGGGAAGAAAGTTTCTGATGTGTGGTTCGCTACGGGGCTTGAATACCAGGCGACCAAAGAGCATATCCGTTTTCTGGAAGAAAAGTATGGGATCCATATTTACCGGGAAAAAGCAGTAAAGTCGATACTGTCATGCTGCCGGGAGTATGGTGTCCCGTTTCTCTCCAAAATGGTGAGCAGCCAGATCGGCCGGCTGCAGGCGCATGGGTTCGGGTGGGAGGATCTTCCCTATGAGGTGCTCCGGCAGAAATATCCGGACTGCATAAGTGCATTGAAGTGGTGGTGCAATATGTATGACCAGCCGGAATACCGTCTTCGGGAAGGCTTAAAATGAATTTTGGGAGAAATGAGCATCTGGGTTCGCATGTTATTGCGGAGCAGCTGCAGAAAATGGATGGAGCGGAGGTTTATTATACAGAGTATCCGGAAAGGGTGATGATGGAGCAGTACGGACTTCATCCGCATTGCAGCTGGGTGTTGATGGGACGGGATGAAAGGGCGAAGGAGTGGCTGTTTTCGAAAAGCAGGTTTAAAGGAATTATATGCCCGTGATACGATAAATATGATTCATGGAAAAATTAGAATATATTAGAAGGCTGTCATAAATAACTTTCCGATTTTGCGAGCGGGAACACAATGCACTTTAGTGCTATGGGCATAGCACCAGAGGTGTATTGGTGTTATCGCTCACAAAACGAGAAAGTTATTTATGACAGAGTCCTTATTGAAGATAGTGGCATTGGAATCAATCGAGAGAAAAACACGGAATCAAAAATAAGGAATAACCAGGGGACCATACAATTTGGTTCAATATATTATCAGTATAAAATGAAAAAATACAAGGGAACTTTTGGCTTATTTTGCCACATTCGTCTATAAGGGTGCTGATCGAAAAAGTCTGAAAACTGCTATTGCAAAAACGGATTTGTGCTATTGGTTTTAGAGCAGCAAGACTAGAATAAAACCATCAAGACGGATGGAGGAGAGAAAAGGTGGAACAGGGAAAAAGGACTCAAGATTTTGAAAAAAAGTTTTTAGCCAGTGTATATAGTGATGGTACCCGGATGTTTGTCAGCAATCCCACACCGGAGCTTTTTGAGACGGTAAAAATCAGCATTCGCTTTTTGGCAGATGCCCCGGTCAAGCGGGTTCTGATCAGAAGTGTGCCAAACGGAACAGAGCGGTACGATGAAGCAGTAAAAACAAAAGTGGAAAAAGGGCTGTGCTATTTTACTGCGGATTTTAAGGTGACAGAATATCATATGAATTATCAGTTTCACCTGGTCTGTGATGATGTGATCTACTTCTATACCCAGGCAGGGATTACTACATATATTCCGGACCATACCTATGATTTTAAGCTTCTTGCGGATTACAGGCAGCCAGACTGGGTAAAGGGAGCGGTATTTTATCAGATTTTCCCGGAGCGGTTTGCAAATGGAAATACAGAAAATGATGTACAGACCGGAGAATATGAATACCAGGGGGCAAAAAGCTATCGATATCCAAAGTGGGAGGATGTCCCCCTGCCGCCGGAGGAAGGAAGGGCTGTGGATTTCTACGGAGGAGATTTAGACGGTATTCGGGCAAAAATTCCGTATTTAAAGGATCTGGGCGTGACGGCAATCTATATCAATCCCATATTTACAGCCTTTTCTACCCATAAATACGACTGCTGTGACTATTTTCATGTAGATCCGCATTTTGGAGGAGATGAGGCACTGGAGAGACTGTGTCAGGCAGTGCATGAGAATGACATGAAGATCATCCTGGATATTTCCATCAATCATACCGGCATCGAGCATCATTGGATCCATGAAGAGAAACCGTACTATTTTAAAAGAGAGGATGGCTCTTATCAGGGCTGGTTTGATGTTCCGACACTTCCGGTCCTGGATTACCGTAGTGAAGAGCTGCGGGATGTCATATACAGAGGAAAGGATGCGGTTCTCAGAAAATGGCTTCGCCCGCCATATCAGGTTGACGGGTGGCGGTTCGATGTGGCAGATGTATTTGCCAGAAATAATGAGGTACAGCTTTCGGATGAGCTCTGGCCGGAAATCTGTGCTGCCATCCGGGAGGAAAATCCGGATGCATTTATCATAGGAGAAGACTGGGGGGACTGTGGAAAATATTTACAGGGGAATCTTTGGAATACCCCGATGAATTACTTCGGTTTTGGCAGGGTGATCCGTCAGTTTTTAGGGCTTCCGGATCTGTATTTGGAGAGAAATGAGATATTAAATGCAGTTCCGTATCAGATGACGGCGGAAGATGTGGCAGGAAGGACAGAGGAACACTATGCCAAAATTCCGTCTGTGATTGCGGATTGCCAGATGAACCTGTTTGACAGCCATGATATTGCCAGAATACATAATTATGAAACGGTTTCCTTTGAGCAGTGGAAAAGCGCAGTCATAGCCCAGTTCTTCTGGAGAGGGATTCCGTGCATCTATTATGGAGATGAGGTGGCGATCGATGGTTATACCTGGCATGATGCCGGATTCCGGTATCCGATGCCTTGGGGAGACCTGTCAGAGGAGGGGCAGAAGCATCTGGCATTATACAAAAAGATGATCGCGCTTAGAAAAGAACACTCTGCATTCTCAGAAGGCAGCAGCATGATGCTCCACGCAGAGGACAGGATGCTCGTGCTATCCAGATTTTCAGAAAAGGCGACGTACATAGCCGTGATCTCCATGGAGGATACTGAGAAAAGGGTGTCGATCCCTCTTTCCTTTGTGGGGGCGAAAGAACCGGTGGGTTCAGAAGATTATTTTGGAGAAAGCCTGAAAGGACAGGCGGTGGATGGCGGGTATCTTTTCGATGTGAAGCCGTTCGGGGCGTATGTGTTTGAGGTGAGGTAGGAGAGGTGATCGAGCGGGTACAGAAGAACGTGGATGAGATCACAACACAGGTGGATGAAAATGCCGCAAAGCTTGCAGGGCAGAATAGTCAGTTTAAGTGAGATGGTGGATGAGATCAGCCAGTTGTTAAATCATTAGTTCTGTTTTTGAATGAATCGAAAAAGTCTGAAAAGTGCTATGGCAAAAACGGATTTGTACTATTGGTCTTAGAGCAGAAAGGCTAGAATAAAACCATCAAAATAAAAATGGAACATGGAGTGCAGGAGGTTTAAAAATGCGAGGAAAAAAGCTTCGGATATCCATAAAAATCCGGGACATACAGAGACCGGATACAAAAAAAGATTATATGAAATGGCAGCGACATCCAGAGTGATGATCACATAGATGAATCACTACTTTCCCCTTACAATAAAATTAAAGCGTGGATGTCGTGAGCATCATATAGGCGTAGGATATGGATAGGATGTTCTGTGCCTGTATAGTACCTTCCTTATGATTTCCCCTGCTGGTATAGAAGTTTTCTCATCACTCTATACCAGCGGGGGATTATTTATATGATTGCTTTCCCTGTTCGATACGTTTAGATTGCAAATTTTTGGACTTCTTCTTTTGTTAATTCCACTAATTTTTTCCCCGCTTGTTTTGCATATCTTGATAATTCCAATAAGTTAATATTGCAAGCAGGTGGATTTTCATAAGGATTTGGATTGCTATAATAAAAATCGTTAAGAGTGGTTCCGTCTAAAAATTTAGGTTTCATTCCATTCATAAGTGTATACCTCCAATAATTTTTTTGCTTCGGCTTCATCAATGAAGAATTGGAACTGATGGAGCATTCCTAAGTATTCTGCATGAAATACTTCCATATAGTGTTTTAATAATTTTTCATTAGCAGCAAATCCATGCATAGCACCTTCATATCCCCATTTGATAGATTTATCTGCACCTATAGCGAATAAATGACCACCTACTCCGGAATATTTTTGTTCGCCTGTATCATGGATATTATTCCATGGAGCAGTACAAGCCCAGTGCAGATATGCTGCATTAGCTGAAGTGTCATTTCTAATGCCAATCAATCCTTGGATTTCATTATTAACCTTTAGTGCAAGTGCATATACTTCTACATTAGTCGGAATTTCATTCCAGTTGATATGCCAACCGTTTGCTTGCCTGAAAATTTTTAGATATTTTCTGCTTTCAATCTTAAACACTACTGTTTCCAGTACCTTTCCTGTTTTAGTATCTTTAAGGCAAGGAACAATCTCATCAATCCAAATATCTATAAATCCCAGTTTGGTGTTCATATAATATTGTCTCCTTAACTATGATGATTTTATTATAACATCTGAAATATATTCAGTCAAAGGGAAGATAGAACTTGAACTACATATTTTTTCTGAGAAAAGAAGCTGCTTTTTTATCAAAAAATTAGAAGTAAATTTCTATGGTAATATACATT
>JAFVAA010000192.1 GCA_017476305.1 Lachnospiraceae bacterium | reverse complement strand
TGATGATCCTGTGAATCTGTAGATCCGGGTAACGCCTGATCGGGGAAGTAAAATGCGTATAATACTTCATCGCCAGTCCAAAATGTCCCTCACAGCTTGTGGTATACTTTGCCTGCTTCATGGAACGGAGTGCCAGACGGCTGATAAGCCCCTCTTCCGGCGTTCCCTCCACCTTATGAATGAGCTTTTGAATTTCCTTCGGATGAATCTCATCCTCCGCTCCGGTCTTTAGGTTATACCCGAAGCCCTGCACAAAAGCATTTAACTGTAAAATCTTTTCCGGATCCGGCACCTCATGGGTACGGTATACAAACGGCAGTTCCTGCCAGAAATACTCCTCAGCCACTGTCTGATTCGCTGCAAGCATGAATTCCTCGATGATCCGATGCGCATTGTTTCTCTCATAGACCTGTACATCCAAAGGCTTTCCCTTTTTATCCAGAGTGATCTTACTCTCCGGAAAGTCGAAATCTACAGAACCTCTTTTAAACCTTCTGTCCCTCAGTATTTTCGCAAGCTCATACATCCGCTCAAACATCGGAATCAGTAGTTCATATTCCTTTCTCTCCGCTTCATCCTCTTCCTCGATGATCTTATGCACGCTGGTATAGGACATCCTGCGATCTACCCGGATCAGAGTCTCCTCTATCCTGTGTGATACGATTTCCCCTTTTTCATTGATATCCATCATACAGGAAAGCGCCAGTCTGTCCACTCCCTCATTTAAAGAACAGATACCGTTCGAAAGCTTATGCGGGAGCATCGGGATTACCCGGTCCACAAGATACACACTCGTTCCGCGTTTCAATGCTTCTTTATCGAGTGCTGACTTTTCTGTCACATAGTGGCTGACATCTGCAATATGCACACCTAAATGGTATATACCATTTTCCTTTGTCAAAGTGATGGCATCATCTAAATCCTTCGCATCCTCCCCGTCAATCGTCACCGTCCGGAGCTCTCTGTAATCCGCTCTCCCTGCTTTCTCCTCCTCCGGTACCTCATCCGGAATCTTTTCTACCTGATCCATGACCTCGTCAGGATAATCCTCCGGAAGTCCAAAAGCTTTTATGACAGACAGGATATCCACCCCCGGATCATTGATGTGGCCGAGGATTTCCAATACACGTCCCTCCGGATTTCTATCTTCATTTCCATAATCCGTGATCTCTACCACGACCTTATGTCCGGTAATCGCTCCCTTTGTATCCTCCTTCGCAATATAAATATCCTTTGTAAATTTATGATTATCAGCAACCACAAAACCATAGCTTTTACCGGCAGAATAAGTACCTACGACAATCTCCGTCCCTCTCTCCAGGATTGCCATAACCTCTGCCTCTTTTCTCTTTCCTCCGGAGCTTCCCTTTAACAATGCGATCTGTACCAGATCTCCATCTAGTGCCCCCTTTGTACCGTGCGCGGAAATGAAAATATCCTCTTCCTCTCCCTCCACGCGTACAAAGCCAAAACCTTTCTGGGTTGCCATAAATTTCCCGGTCAAAATATTCTCTGAAACGAGTTTCACCCGTCCCTTTAAATCCAGATGGACTTTCTTTTCATCCATCAGTTCATCTAAAACCTGTCTGAATGCCTTTTTATCCTTCGCAGGTACCTGCAAAACAGCCCCCAGCTCCTTGATTTTTAACGGCACGTATTCCTTAGAGGAAAGAAAGGCATAGATTATTTCCTTTTTCTGATTTAATTCTTCTCTTGTCATCATTCATACCCCTGTCTAAGGAACATTAGATCAATAATTTGTTCACTTTTCTTGCAAAGTGCCTTAAACGCAAGTGTCTCACAAGAAAAACCGGCAAATGTAATTATCTGCAGTTCCTGATTTTATTCACGTCTATTCTATCGCCTAAAGTCAGAAAAAGGATGCTACCGTACGCAGCATCCTTTGAATCATCCTTTCAAGTCAATATTCACAGCCGTTCCGTCTGCGAATATGACCCTTTCCATACATTTCACCATAACGGATTCTTGATTTCCTACTGCAAGAACCTCTAAATTTTAAGAAAACATCTTAAAGTTCAAAACCAGTGAAAGCACTATGAATATCACTGCTAAAATCCTCGTAGCAAGTACCAGGCCGCCTTCCATGGAACGACCTTTATTCTTCCCCCAGTAAGACTCTGCTGCACCACTGATTGCACCAGTAAGTCCTGCCTGCTTTCCTTCCTGCATTAATACTAAAATGGTTAAAACAACACTATCAATAATATATAAAATCAAAAGTATTGTATTGATTACCTGAATCATGAACCTGTTCCTCCATTCTAAAGTTAAAACTAAACATTTCCTGTACGCAACCAAGCGAACAAAATTTATTCTAACACAGTTGTCCTTCTTTGTAAAGATTTTTTCTGACTACTTTTTTATCAAAAGCGACTTCCCTGTCATTTCTTTTGGCTGTTCCATGCCCATGACCTCGATAAGCGTCGGGGCAATGTCTGCCAGACAGCCACCTTCTCTGAGGGTGTAGGCATCATCGTAGTTCACCAGAATAAACGGAACCGGATTTGTCGTATGAGCAGTATGTGGCTCGCCGGTCTCATAGTCAATCATCTTTTCTGCATTTCCATGATCCGCACAGATAAAGAGGACTCCGCCTGCCTTCTTTACTGCCTCTACTGCTGCTCCGACACATTGATCGATTCTTTCTACCGCCTTTACTGCTGCCGGAATCACCCCGGTATGGCCTACCATGTCCGGATTTGCAAAGTTAATGACGATAACATCGTATTTATCCGAAGTAATCGCAGCCGTCAGTCTCTCGCCAACCTCCGGTGCACTCATCTCCGGCTGTAGATCATAAGTCGCCACTGCAGGAGATTTTACCAAAGAACGCTCCTCATCCTTATTTGGCTCCTCAACACCACCATTGAAGAAGAAGGTCACATGCGCATACTTCTCGGTCTCAGCCAGACGAAGCTGTGTCTTTCCATGGTCTGCTAAAAACTCGCCAAAGGTATTCACAATGTTTTCCTTTTCAAATGCCACCTGTTTATTTTCAATCGTCTCATCATAATCCTTAAAGCACACATAGACTAACTTCATAAATCCGTTCACACGATGAAAATGATCGAACTCCTTATCGCAGAACGCCCTCGTAATCTCACGTGCTCTGTCGGGACGGAAGTTAAAGAAGATGACGGAATCATTTTCTTTCACTAGTCCTACCGGCTTTCCATCCTTTTCAATCACAGTCGGAACCACGAACTCATCCGTGATATCCTCTGCGTAGGAATCCGCTACAGCCTGTACTGCATCCGTTGCCTTCTTTCCTTCCCCTGCCACAAGTGCATTATATGCTTTTTCGACACGATCCCAGTTCGTATCCCTGTCCATCGCATAGTAGCGTCCATGTACGCTGGCGATCTCGCCTACTCCGATTTCGTCAATCTTTTTCTGAAGCTCTGCCACATAATCCTTTCCAGATGCCGGCGGGGTATCACGTCCGTCTAAAAAGCAGTGTACATACACCTTTTTTAAATCATGCCTTTTCGCTAATTCCAAAAGGGCATAAAGATGCGTATTGTGGCTATGTACTCCGCCATCGGATAAAAGTCCCCACATATGAAGGCCGGAGTCATTTTTCTTCACATTTTCTATCGCATTTAAAAGCACCTTGTTTTCGAAGAAATCGCCATCCTCGATTGCCTTTGTAATACGTGTCAGATCCTGATAGATGATTCGTCCTGCACCGATATTCATATGCCCGACCTCAGAGTTGCCCATCTGTCCGTCAGGCAGTCCTACACTTAATCCACTCGCATTCCCTTTTACAAACGGACATTCCTTCATCAGTCTGTCCATCACAGGAGTTTCTGCCATCGCAATAGCATTTCCCTCCTTCTTTTCATTTAATCCATATCCATCAAGTACCATTAAAACAACCGGTTTTTTACTCATCTTTTTCCTCCCTGTCATATTTTATTTATCATGATCCTGCTCTCTTTGATTTTCCTTTTCATCATCAGCAAGCTCCTTGATTTTCTTTTTTGCTTCCTCCAAATCAGTACATCCATCTAAAATCATACTTACCATTTTCATAATCTTATCGAACTGCTTATCCGTCACACCATCACTTCCTCTCCTTTAAAACCTGCTTTTTTGTTTTTCATTAGTATAACACTCACTTTGCCGTTTGGCAAGTTTCCGTTTTTCTGTTTGGCGTGTTTCTATTTTGCTGTTTGGCACGTTTTTACTTTGCGGTTTGGCAGATTACATAAACAAAAGAGCAGTACATAAAAATCCTATGTACCGCTCTCTTTTCTAAGCTACGTCTTTTCCCACCTGCGACCGGCAAAAACGTATTTTGCACTAAATCGTTATATCCAGATTACCACCTACGCCCGGTACTGCAGGTGCTTCTGCCAGAGACTCATTTAACATTTCTGTTATTTCTGCTCCTGTCTCTTCCATATGCTCTAAACTCATAGCCAGAACCTGTGTGGAAACATCTGTCATAACCTTATTCTGTGCAAGTGCCATGGAAAGTCCTTCAATATCCATAAGAATCCTCCTTTACATCTGCTTTCTGACCACACGATACTCATCCCCGTTTCTGTAATAAGGACAGCTCTCATATTTTTTACTTAAAAATATTCTGGCATAATCATCCTCATCCATATTCACATCACAGATATATTCCTCATACTCCTCGTCATAGAAGTAATTGGCACAGGTATCGCATTCCATCCGAACCTCTCCTATCCTAAATCATTGCCATTCCCGAAAGAACCATCCGCAAACTGCCGGCAACACATATAGCGAACCACGAACAGTCCCCCTGAATCATATCTATGCATTTACAACCTTTCCAAAGTCAGCCTTTAAGGAAGCACCACCAATCAGTCCTCCATCAATATCCGGCTTTGCCAAAAGCTCTGCTGCATTTCCTGCATTCATGGAACCGCCATACTGAATACGAACTGCCTCTGCGGTATCTGCATCATAGATCTCTGCGATCAGGTCACGGATTCCCTTGCAGACTTCCTGTGCCTGATCTGCCGTAGCTGTCTTTCCTGTTCCAATCGCCCAGATCGGCTCATAGGCAATGACGAGCTTCTTCACCTGATCTGCTGTAATTCCGGAAAGATCGGATTTGATCTGTAAACGGATCCAGTCCATCGTTACCCCCAGCTCTCTTTGCTCCAGGGACTCTCCACAGCAGAGAATCGGTGTAAGCCCTGCCTCAAATGCTTTCTTTACTTTTTTATTCAGAAGAACATCATCCTCTTTAAAATAATCACGACGCTCAGAATGTCCTAAAATGACATACTTGGCACCTGCATCTACGATCATGGCTGCAGAAATCTCTCCAGTATAAGCACCGCTCTCCTCGAAGTACATATTCTCTGCACCTACTGCTACATCACTCCCCTTTACTGCCTCTACGACAGGAACGATATCGATTGCCGGAACACAGTAAACCACATCAACATCCGGATTTTTCACCAAGTCCTTTAATTCCTCTACTAAAGCAACTGCCTCACTCGGAGTCTTATTCATCTTCCAGTTACCTGCAATAATCTTTCTTCTAGCCATTTGAAACCTTCTTTCCGCTATTTTACCATTTTCTTGATTTTTTATACAAATTCAAACGCAAAAGCTTTCAAATCCAAAGTCCGGTATAAATAGGACTTTTTCTCCAAAACCAATCAAATAGCAATATAACTAATATATTTTTTCGACCTATTTCTCTATCTTATCTAAAAATATCACCATCCCGGAAGTATTTTCCCGGGATGATATATTACACTTCCTGTAGGGATTCAGTCAAGCCTGAATCGTTACTTTTTTCTATTCTTATATTACTGTTGTTACTGCTCACAGCCGTTCTGTCTGCAAATAGTACATTATTACTTATCATCTGCCGCTACTACACCAGGAAGATCCTTACCCTCTAAAAACTCCAGAGAAGCACCACCACCGGTAGAAATATGCGTCATCTTGTCACCAAAGCCAAGCTGGTTGCAGGCTGCTGCACTATCACCCCCACCGATGATCGTCGTAGCATCCTTTAACTCTGCCATAGCCTCTGCTACCTTGACAGTACCTGCTGCGAAGTTTGGCATCTCAAAGCAGCCCATCGGTCCATTCCATACGACCGTCCTGGCACCCTTTAATGCATCTGCAAAAAGCTTGGAGCTTTCCGGTCCGATATCCAATCCCTCCATATCTGCAGGAATATCATCCTCGCTGCTGATAATTTTCGTATTGGCATCATTTGCGAAATCATCTGCTGCCACGGTATCCACAGGGATCAAGAACTTCACACCCTTTTCCTCAGCCTTTTTCTCCATCTTTAATGCATACTCTACATAATCCTCCTCTAAAAGAGACTTTCCAACCTCTTTTCCATGAGCCTTCATAAAGGTGTATGCCATACCACCACCGATGATCAGGGTATCTACCTTATCTAACAGATTCTCGATAACAGGAATCTTGGAAGAAACCTTCGCACCACCGAGGATGGCTACGAACGGACGCTCCGGATTATTTACTGCATTTCCAAGGAAATCAATTTCCTTCTGCATCAGATAACCAACGGCACAGTCACCACCCTTCTCACGAATGAACTCCGTCACACCGACGTTAGAGCAGTGCGCTCTATGTGCTGTACCAAATGCATCATTTACATAAACATCTGCAATAGAAGCCAGATCCTTAGAGAAAGCCTCTCCGTTTTTCGTCTCCTCTGCCCTGTAACGGGTATTCTCTAAAAGAATCACATCCCCATCCTGCATCGCATCGATAGCAGCCTTTGCATTATCTCCTACGACATTATTATCTGCTGCAAACTTTACCTCCTTGCTTAGAAGCTCAGATAATCTCTTTGCAACAGGAGCTAAAGAAAGCTCCGGCTTCGGCTCTCCCTTTGGCTTACCAAGGTGTGAGCAGAGAATGATCTTCCCACCATCTGCGATGAGCTTTTTAATCGTAGGAAGTGCAGCCACCAGACGATTCTCATCCGTGATATTTAGCTCTGCATCCAAAGGTACATTGAAATCACATCTTACTAATACTTTCTTTCCACTTACATTGATATCATCTACTGATTTTTTGTTTAACATATTTCTTTCTTCTCCATTCTTTTTTATTTAAATTGAAAAACAGGCCCGGTCCTTTGAAAGACCGGACCCGATTTAGGATCAAAAACAGAAGTTCTTGTATCAACAGACTTTTCTGCTTTACCAACTGCTTTCTAATTATGCTAACTCTGAGAAGTACTTAATGGTTCTTACCATCTGAGATGTGTAAGAGTTCTCATTGTCATACCAGGATACTACCTGTACCTCATATAAGTCATCAGAAATCTTATTTACCAT
>JAFVAA010000191.1 GCA_017476305.1 Lachnospiraceae bacterium | reverse complement strand
CTTTTAAAATTTTCTCCAGATTATCTCTCATATCCGCCCGCCTCCAGACCTTTTTTGATTTTTTCCCTTGCACGCAGAAGCCTGCTCGTCACCGTTCCTTTGCTCATACGTAATTCCTCTGCAATCTCCTTTGTAGATAAATCCATACTGTAGTACATCAGAATGATGATACGATATTTTTCCGGCAATGCATCGACTACCCTCCGGACAGCCTTACATGTTTCTTTCCTTACATAATCATCCAGAATATCTGCTTTCTGTGACGCATTTTCCTCTGTTTGAAAAGACATATAATCTCCATCAAATTCTACCGGATGGATGATTTTCTGTCTCCGTTTCTCCTTACGCCACTCATTTTTCCAGATATTTGCAGCTATTCCGGCTAAATATTTTTTTGCCTCCTCTGGTGCGACTTCCCCTGACAGCTCCATTGCCTTTAAAAAAGTATCCTGATACAGATCCTCTGCCCTGTCCCTCTTTCCGGTCAAAAAGCAGCAGAACCGAAAAAGATCTTCGCCATATTTCATTAAATAATTTTCAATTTCTTCTACTGTCATGCTGCTCTCCTCACTGGAATATCCATGTGCTTCACAACTGCAAAACAAAATCCGCAATGCCTCCTTAAGCTCATAGTATATTCCTTTTTCGTAAAAGATGATTTCATCGATGAATTCCCTTTCACCTATATAATGTCGGCAGAAAAAATTTGATTGCATTTTATTTTATTTTATCATAAAAATAGATATTAAATATTTGAAGGAAAAAGCGATTGTATTCCAAAAAAAAACAGGGAGAAGTTTACAACTCTCTCCCTATGTTCATTGACCACATGAATTTGTTTTCCCGATCCACTTACTTCCATGTCATTTCTTCCTTTCCTATTTCCTTATTTTAGGCTCATTAACAACATGATTCTCTAATACTATTAATGAGTTACGGGCTGACTGATTCTTTCCCGAAGTAAAGAACCAAATGCTATCCCTGCTTTCTCATCTGCTTTTTCCTGCTTTCTTTTCTCTTTTCCAAGATGATTGCTGTCATCATCCGGTAATCGATTCACAACTTGATTTTTTCCATATCTCTTTCCATAATAGAGCTTTGCATCCGCATCATCCATCAGATCCTGGATAGAAGTTCCACTCTGATACGCAGCTACTAAAAAATATTTGCAGATATACCCATAAGAGATTATAATGGAAAATAGGAGAAGAAAGCCGTGAAAAGCAACAAAGGAGGAGAAAATGAAAAAATTAGAGGAATATGTAAGAGAAATACCGGACTTTCCGGAAAAGGGAATTATTTTCCGGGACATCACTACAATACTCCAGGATGCCGATGGATTAAAGCTTGCTATTGATGAAATGGTAAAAGCACTGGATGGGGCAGACTTTGATGTGGTAGCCGGAACAGAATCAAGGGGTTTTATTTTTGGTGTGCCAATTGCATATATACTTGGAAAGGCATTTGTACCAATCCGCAAAAAGGGAAAACTACCTTGTGAGACGATTTCTGCAAAATATGACTTGGAATATGGAAGTGCAGAGCTGGAGATGCACAGGGATTCCCTCATACCGGGACAAAAAGTGGTGCTTGTAGATGATTTGATTGCTACGGGTGGAACCATAAAAGCAAGCGTGAAAATGATTGAAGAACTGGGCGCGAGTGTGGAAAAAATCGTTTTTCTCATGGAGCTTATGGGTTTAAAGGGACGGGAAAAACTAAAAGGCTATGATATTGTTTCCATTTTAAAATATGAAGGAAACTAATGGTTTCTTATGACTTACACGCATATGCGAACTGTAACTTTCATGGGACTTTCGTTCGAAAGTCCTTTTATAATGCTTGACAACTCTGTCTATACGTGGTAGACTATGTCTATAGATAATAGACATAAAAAGCCCTTTGTGAGTTTACTTCCCGGCTATCAGCATTCCCGTAGAAGAAGGCGTTTATAAAGCAGATCACATTTATACGGCATTTGTTTTAGGATTTTTTAAGCCTGCAGTATATTTACCACACTATATTTCCGAAGAACAGTACCGCTATGTTCTGACACATGAAAAAGTACATATCCAAAGAAAGGATTATCTTTTTAAGCTGATTGCCAGTCTGGTTCGCTATTTTTACTGGTGGAATCCATTTGTTTGGATAGCCTGCTATTTTATGGAAAAGGATATGGAAATGTCCTGTGATGAAGCAGTCATAAAAGTACTTGGGGAAGAGGAAAAGGGTGCATATGCAAAGGCTACATTAGTAGGAGAGCCGGAAGCTTTAGAAGGAACCATCCGCTCATCTGTGGAGGAAGGAACAGTTCCGGAATTTAATGGGGAATCGAACTTTGGAGGCATCGGCGATGCTTATACCTATACTGGCAGAGATGACCAGATTGGAGTGCTTATGGGAGATGGAGAGTACCATGTCTTTTATAAACTCGATTAGTCATAGGAGCTCCTTCATAAAGGTAACCTTTGCATCCTTTGTTAAGGAGCTTCTGTTTTTATAATCAAACAGACAATAAATCACATCCTCGTTTTTATTCATTTCGTTTTTATTCATTTCGTTTTTGTCCATTTCACTTTGTGCAAATGCAGACAGAAAAGGGGCAGATTTCAAAATCCATAAAAACGCTTTCTTTCCAATAGGTTCTATATGCATCGTATGCGCCGCCACTTTTGAATCATAATCATTAACTGTTTACTTTGTCGTCTGCAGCGCTTGCATTTATGTTACTGCGGGCGACAAAATGTTAAAAATAATTAACTGTTCCTTAGATCGATTTTTTTATTTTTTCTATTATTTCAATCGCAGCATCACTATCCACATCGGAAATGGCTGCCTGCAGTATATGGATTTCTTTTTCCATATTCTCCGGATAAGAATACCCCTTTATCATCTCCATCGTCTCATCTGCTTTATCGATATCAAACTCCTCCATACTCATCTGTATGATATCCAAAAGTCCCTTTAAAATGTCCTTTTCAAACTTCGGTTTTTCCTCTTTTTTCTCCTCTCCGAGTCCTAAAATTCCCATAAATCTGTTTTTATAATCTCTCCAAAGGTCTATAAATGCACCATGCAGATTTTTTATCTGACAAAAATCCTCATCACGCGCTGCATCCTCTAAAACCTTCGCCATTCCCGCCAAAGGGATAATTCCTATCGTGGCAGCAGAGCTTTTCATTCCATGCACCTGAATCCGGTATTCCTCCATCGCGTTCTTTTCCGGCAGACGCCCAAACATCTCCTCTAACCTGTCTGCATGAAGTGTAATCACCCCGTAAAAATCCCTCACCGTCATTTCTAAAAGCTCATCCGTCTGCAGATGAAGATTCGCATAATAATAATCCAGACCATCCACAGAGGAAAGCACTTCCTGCAAATTTTCTCCATGGGTATACCCACTCTGATTTTGTCCTCCACTGTCAGAAGCATTTGCAGCATCCGGAATATTATCCTCCTTCGAGCTGTCTGCTGCCGCGGAAGCCTCTGCCTCCTCCAGCTTTTCCTCTGGCAGATATGTCCTTAGCATTTTTTCCAGTTCATTTGTATTGATTGGCTTCGTCAGATAATCCGTAAAACCGGCACGAAGATACTCCTCCTTTGCGCCGGAGACTGCATTTGCTGTAAGTGCAATCACAGGAGTTTCCTGATTTTTATTCCCCAGAAGACCATCCATCCGCTCCCTCGTTTCGATTCCATCCATCTTTGGCATTCTGTGATCTAAAAAGATGATATCATACTTTTTCTGTGTGATCATTTCCAGGCATTCCTCACCACTAGAAGCAGTGTCTATCTTTATCTTTTGTGGTTTTAAAAGCCCCTTTAATACGGTCAGATTCATAGCCGTATCATCTACTGCTAAAATTTCTGCCTTTGGTGCCGTAAATCCCGCCTGATATTTTTCCCTGCTCTGAACTGATGTTTTCCATGCCTGATCCATATCTCCGATTGGCTTCCACGAAAGTACCTTTTGTACTACAGTAAAGTAAAAATCAGAGCCCTCTCCATATACGCTCGACACAGAAAGCTCACTGTCCATCATGGAAAGAAGCCTGTTTGTAATATTCATCCCAAGCCCGGTTCCTTCAATATTTCTGTTTCTTTCCTCCTCAATCCTTTCAAAAGCAGAAAACAGCTTTGGAATATCTTCCTCTTTGATTCCGATTCCGGTATCCTTCACATGCACAGTGAGCTTTATATGTTCCTCGTCCTTTTTCTCTGCTTTTACAGAAAGTGTGACACTTCCCTCCTCCGTATACTTGACTGCATTGGTCAAAATATTTGTGATGACCTGTTTTAATCGCACTTCATCTCCGTATAAAAGTGTCGGCAGCTCCTTATCAATTTCTGTCTTTAATGCGAGTCCCTTGTTTTCTGCACGTAAAGAAATCATCGTAACCAGATCATGCAGTGTAGAAGCCGTTTCGTACTCTGCTTCCACAAGCTCCATCTTTCCTGCTTCTATTTTCGAAAAATCCAGGATATCATTGACAAGCCCTAAAAGGGTATTACCTGCTACACGGATATTTTCCGCATATTCCAATGTATTCTCTTCTTCACTTTCCCTCAGGATCATCTCATCCATGCCAAGCACTGCATTGATCGGCGTACGGATTTCATGTGACATGCTGGATAAAAAGGCAGATTTTGCCTCATTCGCTGCATTTGCCTTTTTTGACAGCTTCCATAAATCCTCTGTTACTGCGTTCATGAACTGCATGACACGGTATTCCAGAGGAATGACATTATTATTTTTTACCCTGTCCTCTATTAAAGGATCCTCTTTTATTTTTATTTCTCTTTTTTCTGCTTCTCCCTCTCTGATACCAATGGCTACCAAAGCACTATTTAGTTCTCCTCCCGCTTCATTACAGTAATAAATTTCCGAATTTCCATGGAAAAATGCCAGTTCCGGTGCAACCTGCTGATAGCAGTCCACCTCATGTCTTTCCTGCTCCTTTAAAAAAATCACACGATTCATGCAGATTACTAAAAGCATTCCCTGTGGGACAAATTTGCAATAATCCAGCCCGTCCGTATAAATTTCGGAAAAAATCCTTGCCTGTGCACCATAAGAAAACTGGATTTCATCCCCTTCGCTGATTGGTGCCCCAAAGTTCAGTGCTCCCTCTTTATCTCCAAAGCTTGGAACTCTGGCAATCGTCAAACCCTTTCTTTTCGAAATCAAAGGAAATTCGCAGATATTTCTTACCTGAATCATTTCAGAGGTAGGAAGACCTAAATACTTTCCATAAATATTCATGGCAGGCTTATGATCTATTTCCAAAACCCGGAAATCTCCGTCTGTTTTCGTAATCGTCATCTTTTTTCCTACAGGAGTCCAGCCGTAATTATAGGAAGCCTTGATATGTAAATTTTCTCCATGAAAAAGCACGGCAAGGACAAAATCTCTGTAACAGTCTTCTCCATCAAAAACATAACTGATTGTTGGATCTGGCATTGGCAAAGATAAAAGCCCCGTTCCGCCAAAGACAGGAATATCCTTTAAATCCCTCCCGGCTTCCCTGAGCAGTATATCCATGTTTTTCATAAATTCTGAGATAAAAAGCATCACACCCTTTAAATGTTTTTTTTCACAAACGATATCATTATTTAGAATTTTTTTATCTGCTTGATTTATCTCATCTGTT
>JAFVAA010000190.1 GCA_017476305.1 Lachnospiraceae bacterium | reverse complement strand
TTTGATGAATATCTGTAGAAACGCTGGATTTATGTTGACAAGTGGCAGTTCATAAGGAAGCTGTGCTTCCGTAACAGGAGGAAAAGATGAGCATTTATGATATCAGTGTGACGGCTGCAGACGGCAGCGAGGTTTCGATGGCAGATTACAAGGGAAAGGTGATTTTGGTGGTAAATACGGCTACAGGCTGTGGATTCACCCCGCATTATGAACCGATGGAAAAGATGTATGAGGAATATCACGATAAGGGCTTTGAGGTGATTGATATTCCATGCAACCAGTTTGCAGGACAGACACCGGGAACCGATGAGGAAATTCATGAGTTCTGTACTTTAAAGTATCATACACAGTTTCCGCAGATGAAAAAGACGGATGTGAACGGAGAAAATGCGGCTCCTTTGTTTAAATATTTAAAGGAGCAGAAGGGCTTTGAAGGCTTCGGAAAGGGACCGAAGGCTCTGGCGATGAGTGCGATGCTAAAGAAGATTGACAAGGATTATAAAAACAATGCGGAGATCAAATGGAACTTTACGAAGTTTTTAGTAGACCGCGAAGGAAATGTGGCAGCCAGATTTGAGCCGACGGCAGACATGAAAAAGGTAGAAGAGGCAGTGAAGGAACTGCTGTAGCAGGAAATGGTGTGCGAGGTGTGATATCGCACACCGTTTTTTTAGGAAATTCTGTTTCCGGATGTGGTATGCAGCAGATTCAAAAGAACACTGGCAGGTCTGCTTAGAGGCTTTGTTTTATGATGGATCAGGCTGATATGGCGCAGCGGAATTGTTTCCTTGAGCGGAATCTGAAACACATCCCCATATCCTAAGACCTCGATGGCATATTCTGAATTTACGAAGCCGAGACCGAAGTTTTTGATCACAAAGGGAAAAATCTGTGTTGCAGTTGGAACCTCTATATCAGGTTCGAAGCTCAGATGGTGGTTTGCAAAAAACTGACTATAAAACTGAAAGGTTTCCGTATTTTGGCTCAACCCCACTAAAGGATATTTTTTTAGTTCTTTAATAGAGAGGCTTTGACCATAAAGATACGAATATTTTTGTCCGGCAATCAGGATATCCTGAAAGGATTTGATGGTATGCTCTTCGATATCATTTGGAAGCTTTGTAGAGGTAATGATTGCGAAATCGATCAAGCCATCCCTGACAGAAGAAATCGCATTTGGAGTTGACTGGCTCAGGAAACGGATGTGGATTTTAGGATAGAGCTGCTGGTAGTTTTGGAGTACGGGCAGCAGCTCGTTGTATAAAAGCAGATCATTTGCTCCTATGGAATATCCTATGGAAATCTGTCCTTTCTGCAGGTTCTTTGCCTCTGAAAGTTTTCTTTCTCCAAGCGTAATCTGTTCAAAGGCATTACTGATATGTTCGAAAAGCAGCTGCCCTTCTTCTGTCAGCGAAATACCACGGTTCGTGCGGTTTAAAAGTTTACAGTCAAGATCTTCCTCCAGGCGGTTCATGGAGCGTGTGATGTTTGGCTGGTTCTTTCCCAAAAACTCCGCAGCCTTCGTAAAGCTCTGATATTTTCCCACATAGTAAAATGTATGGTATAATTCGTAAGAAACAGACATGTGAAATTCCTCCTA
>JAFVAA010000189.1 GCA_017476305.1 Lachnospiraceae bacterium | reverse complement strand
GAAGATTATGCAAAATATAGAGACATTTACCCGAAAGAATTTTATCAAAAAATTGTGGATCTTGGATATTGTATCAAGGGACAAATGGTTTTGGACATTGGAACAGGTACAGGAGTTTTGCCTAGAAATATGATTTCTTTCGGGGCGAAATGGATTGGAACAGATATATCGAAAAATCAAATTCACTATGCAGAAAAACTAAGTAAAGGACTTGATATTTCTTATTTTGTATCTTCAGCGGAAAATTTAGATTTTGAAAATGAGTCTTTTGATGTCGTAACAGCCTGTCAATGCTTTATGTATTTGGATAAAAGTGTTATCCTGCCGAAAATACATAAATTTTTAAAACAGGATGGACATTTTTTGATTCTATTTATGGCATGGCTGCCATATGAAAGTGAGATTGCAAAGGCAAGTGAAGATTTGGTTTGGAAATACAATCCATCATGGACAGGAGGCGGTCTGACAAGATATGAAATAGGAGAACCGAATTTTTTAGGGGAACTATTTCAAGTGGCACATGCAATTACTTATGATATTAATGTTCCGTTTAGCCGGGAAAGCTGGAATGGAAGAATGAAGGCATGTAGAGGAATTGACGCATCATTATCACCTGAAATAATCCGGCAATTT
The DNA here is from genome assembly GCA_017476305.1 of Lachnospiraceae bacterium. GTDB lineage: Bacteria > Bacillota > Clostridia > Lachnospirales > Lachnospiraceae > Butyribacter. The sequence goes on along the minus strand of JAFVAA010000189.1, from coordinate 3,469 downwards.
GAGAAGGAACATCTAAAAATGTTAGAAAAATATCCGGAGCATTTTGATATTTTACATTTTGCGACATTGCTTGATTTGATAAAAGTATAGTATTTTCAGAGCATCAGTTTCCCGTTCTCCAGAGGATAGATTTTATCGATTAAATCCAAAATGCGTTCATCATGTGTCACAACAACTGCTGCCTTTCCTCTCTTTTTCGCTTCATTGCGAATCATCTCTACCGCCTGGCGTCCGCGCTTAGCATCTAAACTGGCAGTAGGTTCATCTGCCAGAATAATATCAGGATCATTTATAAATGCCCGTGCTATAGCCACACGCTGTTTCTCCCCGCCGGACATATTCGCCGGATATTTCCTGATACAGCTCTCCACGTCCAGTTCTTTTAGCAGTTCTAATGCGGAAACCTTTTTTTGCTTCCTTTTTTCCTGAAACAAGGTAAGCTGCTCCTCGGAGTTCAGATAAGGCAGCAAGTGATGGCTTTGGAACACGAAACCAATCCTCTCACGTCGCTCCTTCGCCCATTCTTTTTTCGGAAGCGAAGATTCTTCTGTCCCACCTATTCTCACGATGCCCCTGTCAGGAGAAAGAAGCATCCCGGCAATGGAAAGCAGGGTACTTTTCCCTGAGCCAGACGGTCCTACAATAGCAACAACCTCACCACCATCTACCTTAAGTGAAACCTCATCAAGTACCTGTTGTTTTTCCGTTCCATCCTGATAGGATTTTGTAATCTTTTCAATCTCTAACAGACTCATTCTTCTCCACCCCCTATCGCAGTAATCGGATCAATCCTGGAAATATTTAAAATGGACAAAATACTGCTGAAAATGGAAATCAGAACAAATGCAGTAACTACAGCTACAGCATTTGATGTCTCCAGATAAAACGGCATGGTTTCCGGAAGTGCTCCCGCCATTCCAAAGGCAAGCACCAATGAAATCACAGAAGCAGATACGGAGAGCATTGCCACCTCGGAAATGACCAGAAAAACCAGTCTTCCCATACTCATTCCAAGTGCTTTCATGATACCGAATTGTTTTCTTTTCTGCAATGTCAAAATATAATGGAAAATTCCGATTATCACTGCAGATATAACAATCAGCACCCATACAATCATGGTAATCGTCAGATGCTCCGCTGTGTAGGAAGGGATGCTGCTTATGATATCTTCTTTGCTTATCACTTCCGTTCCCTCAATTCCAATGTTCTCTATATCGTCACCCTTGATTGCAACTGCATGGTACATCTTCGTATACATCGGGCTTAACCTTTTACGAATCTTTGCATATGTATCCGTGGAAATAAACCCGATTGAAACATGACCGTACATCTGGTCCTTTGCAAAACCTGTCACAGTAAACGGAATATCCGATGAGGAATCATACACGGTATCTCCAAGTGCAATCCCTTCAAGCAGGAAATCATCATCCAAAATAATCGGATCAGGTACATCAGAATCTGCCAGTCCCACACCATCCATCACAGCCGGCTCAATAAAACTATCCGGTTCAATGGCAAAATAGGTGACATTTAATTTTTCTGCTTCTCCTTCCTTTACCAGATACATCCTCTGAATATCCAGCGGGGCTGTTAAAGCAGTTGTCTGCTTTTTTACCTTTTCCGGCACATCTTCGTTTAAGCTTGAAACGGTAATCAGGTCCTCTGCCGAATCGTCCAGCAGATAATAATCAGCATCCATATCTTCAATTCCTGAAGAAACAGCCCTTCCCAATCCCTCTGCCAAACCGGAAAGAAACAGTACCATAAACATTAGCAGAACCAGCAGCAGCTCAATCAGGATGTATTTTTTCTTTCCATAAACCAATTCCTTCCATGCCTGTTTCAATGTAATTCCCCCACTCTGCATACTTTTCCAAATTTAGCATAGACCTTCTCATTACAAATGCTCCCTATGCTTTATTAAACTTTTCCTTACCCTGTTTACATCTCGGACACTTCCAGTCATCCGGCAGATCTTCAAAGAGGACACCGTCATGCTCTGCAGGATCGTAGACATATCCACAGATGGAGCATACATATTTTCCGGTAGTCTCCTGCCCTTCAAAATCCACTTCTGCAAGCTTCGTCTCCACAGGGTTGTCTAAATCCATCACGCGCTTTGCCTCCAGATTCTCATATCCCTGTGGCGAATGCGTAGAGAGATATACTGTCGGATGATTCCGTATAAATTCCCTTACTCTGTCAAGTGTCTCGCGGGCAGCCGGAAGATCGTCAAACGCTACAGAGAGCTTATCTGCATACAGTGCCTCATCCACATAGGTAATATCGCCATGGATCATATAGAATAAATCGCCAAGCTCCACAATGACAATACTGTTTCCATTCGTATGTCCCTTTGCCTTGATGAAGTAAATGCCGTCGAAACAGTGCCAACTCATCATCGGAAAACGGGATACAGCCTTGCATTGCAGCAGGAAAACCGTCTTTCTTCATTGCAGCAAATGTCTTGTCTACAACTGCTGAAGCAGCCAGTTCTGCTTTCCGATACACTCAATCAGTTCAAGCTGTGCCTCTCCCCAGTATAAATCCTCTTCCTCATCCTGATAATACTCTTTTAGCATATCAAATGTCGTATAGTCATCCCTTGCCTCTTCCACAATGGTTTTCAGCCACGCCAAACCATCTTTGGAAACCTGCAGATCATACTTTACCCAATCTACCGGATCCTTATATACCGGAGCAGCTTCCTTTGCTTCCAGCTTTACCTCACATCCAAAATCAAGAAGACGGTCAATGCATTTTGTTACATAGCCACGTTCTTCCTCTGCATGTTCTGCATATTTTTCAGCCAGCTTGGTAAAACCCTCACTTGCGAAGATTCTGGATTGAAGCTGATGTCCGTCTGCCTGCTGTGAAAGCCCTGTTACAATTGCCTGAAGTCCTGCGATTACTTTTTTATTAGCTATGATAAATACCTCCATAATCTGATTTACTATTCCGTTCCAATCGGTTTTGTTGTGTGCGTTCTTATCGTTTGCACCTATATTGATAGGATAAATCAGATGCTAAAGATATTCAATTTATAATTCATACAAAAAGTTTCATAATGGTACTTTTTCCGTGAATAGTTCCATTTTTAGAGCAGATATTTGTGGAGCGGAACCGGCAGACAGTATTCAAATACCTCTGCCAATTCCTCCGGAGTTACATTGTATACACCCATAATCCAGTCGCATGTCAAATCCGTCGTTCCCTGACAATAGGTTCTGACATACATCTCTGTCTTTATATCTAGCTCCTTCATTCCTGATGCATCAAGGACACAATTCCTTAAGCTTTCGAAATGTACGTACTTCATATATTTTGAAAAAGATTCCAGTCCTGTTGTAGGCAGAAGCAGATTTTTCAGATAGTCTCTCTGCTCATTGAAAAGGTAAGCACCCTCAAGAAGCGTCTTTTTCCAATTGCGCTCGGCACTCTCTACCGGAGCCATGATCTGTCTGTGCCG
>JAFVAA010000188.1 GCA_017476305.1 Lachnospiraceae bacterium | reverse complement strand
GGCCTCTGTAATAAGTTACCCTCGCCCAGTTTTCCGTCTTCTCCATGATTTCTCCAATTTCACGAAAGGATAAATTCCCAAAAATTCTCAGATACAAAACCTCCCGATACGGCTCTGGACACAAATGCAGGGTTCGCATAAGCTCTACCCGGTTTTCTGACTGCAAGGCTTTATTTTCCGCTGAGTCTGCCGGCGGTTCAAAGGCTTCCGACAGGACAGCATCATCGAACTCTAAAGAATCCGGATGCTTCCGCAAATATGCCATCATCTGGTTTTTCGCAATCGCACAGAGCCATGTGGAAAGCTTACAGGATTCATCATAACGTTTAATCCCACGCACTGCCTGATAAAAAGTTTCCTGCGTAAGCTCCTCTGCCAGATCCTCATTATGTACCTTTGACAGAAGATAGCGATACACCATGCTGGCATATGTCTGATAGATCTCATCCATCGACTGCATTTTCCCTCTCCTCCTTCCTGCATTTTTCAGAAAGCTGCCCGAACCATGCAAGGCTTTATTTTCTACTATTTTACACTTTCTATCCTATTCATGTCAAAAAAGGACAATTCGTTACAAAAATTTTTCAAAAAGAAGGTTACTATTTACATTCATTTCTGTGATAAACTTCTGTTTAGCAATATGTTGCCGTGAATGGTAACAAAAGAAAAAATCCCTTCAAACCTCCATACAGAAATTCGAAAGGATTTTTCCTCTATTACATTTTATCTTTAGTATCTATATCATAAAATAATCCTTAGTATAAACATTTATTCTTCCAAAATATGCCCGTGCATTCTGCATTTGTCCGGAAATGCACCCGACATCATCAGGAATCCCTATTTCTTTACCGTGGCACTTTTCACTGCACTCCACGCCCCGTAAATCTTTTTCCCACTTACGGTTTTATAAGCGCGCACTCTGACAAAATATTTCTTTCCACCTGTCAGTTTCTTTACTGCTGCAGATATCTTAGAAGCCCCCTTCACAAGCTTCTGTTTCGCCCCTTTGAACTTACTTCCCGTCGCATAAGAAATCTGATAGCCGGTCACGCTGCCCTTTGCCTTTTTCCACGTAACCTTCATCTGCTTTTTCTGTGCTTTCGCTTTTAATCCTGTTACCTTTGCCGGTTTTACCGTAATCGTAACCACAAGCTTCCCGCTCTGATACGTATCATTTCCGGCTGCTTTTATGGTAATCTTCGCTTTTCCGGTTCCCTTGATCGTCACCTTGCCCTTTTTGCTTACCGTAACGACCTTTTTATTACTGCTGCTGTAGGTAATCGTTCCCTTTGCAGAAGGCTTTAATGTAAATGCCTTGCTTCCATATGCCTTTGTATAGGTTTTCTTTACACCCTTGATGGTATTTGTAAGCTTTCCTTCGGAACCTCCTTCGTAAGCCGGCTTTAAATGCTCTTTATCGACCGTAACCTCTTTTGGATTCGTCGTAAGGAGGACTCCCGAATAAGCCGGAACACTTACGGTCAGCTTTCCATCCTTAATGCTTGCTTTCCTGCCGTTCACCACGTCATCCAGAGAATCGACGAAAGCATCTGCGAAATTGTCCCCGGATACTGCCAGACCATCAATATTTAATGTTACTTCTTTGTCCTGCTCTGCATTGTTTGCCAGCACTAAAATGACATCCTTCGCATCCCGTCTGATAAAGGAAACGATATTTTCATCTCCCGTCTCCACAGGCTCTACGGAACCGGTACGAAGTGCTTCATACTGGCTTCGGATACCGGCTAATTTCGCATACCATGTGACCAGCTCCTCATTTCCTTCGCCCCATGTAAAAGCACGACGGTCATCCGGATCATCCGCCCCCACCATACCGATTTCATCTCCATAGTAAATGGTCGGAGCACCTGCATAAGCAAACTGTAAAAATGCTACCAGATACTGTCTTTTCTTTGCCTGTTCCGATGTCTTTTCATAAGTCGGAAATGCATTCTCCACTTCCTTCTGATTTCTGTCGTCATCAATGCCATCCAGATAAGAAAGAAGTCTCGTGGTATCATGAGAGCCTACCAGATTCATCATCGCATAAAATGCCTCCTCCGGATAACGCTCACGGATTTTCTCTAAAGTATTCATGGCAGTTTGTGCACTGTCCCCCTTTGCGAAGCCGGTCACTGCACTACGGAATACGTAATTCATAACCGAATCATACATATCGCCTAAAAGGTATTCTGTCGCATCATCCCAGATTTCTCCGATAATCACCGCATCTCCATTGTTCAAGGATTTTACGGAATCACGAAAATGCTGCCATGTCTCATCCGAAACCTCGTTTGCCACATCTAATCTCCAGCCGTCAGAACCGTGTGAAATCCAATACTGACCGATACTGTCACTTCCCTCAATGATCTCCTTGCCCCAGGTACCTGACTGGAACTCGGAACCATTCGTCGCCTTGATGACCGGCATATTATCATAGCCCCACCAGCCGTCATAGTTATATACAGGCTTTCCGGCACGTTCTCCGATGGTATCCTTCGTTTCATTTCCATCGCCGTCTTTCATAGAAGCATTGAAGATTTCAAACCACTCGGTATAAGAAAAATCCGTAATCCCATACGTATTTGTAAAATATTCCTTTGCAGCTTTCTCCGCTTCTGCCTGCTCACACTGCTTTTCTGCCATATAATCATAGACATACGCCCAGTACGGATATGCTCCTATTTTATTGGTTCCTGCCTTTAAAAACTTATAATATCTGTCGAAATAAACCGAATCATCCGATACATGGTTAAACACACCATCTAGCACTATGTGCATTCCATTTTTCTTTGCCGCCTCGGAGAGCTCTGTAAAATCTCCCATCGTTCCTAAGATTGGATCAATCTTACTGTAATCGCTCGTATCATATCTGTGACTAGAAATAGACGCAAAGACCGGATTCAGATAAATGACATTTACCCCAAGTGCCTTCAGGTAATCGATCTTTTCCGTAATTCCCTTCAAATCACCGCCGTACATGTCATTGTTCCATTCCCCGTCACCATAGTAAGCACCGGTCGCTTCATAGTCTGCCTTACTTAACAGTCCCTCCTGCTCCGGATTTTCCGGCAGATAATTCCAGTCCACAAATTCATAATCCGTCGCACCGCGTGCCGATGTCTGAGCCTGATCATTGGAAGAATCCCCATTGTAAAAGCGATCCGGGAATATCTGGTAAATCACTGCATTTTTCATCCAGTCCGGTGTCTGAAATCCCTTTTTATATACCACTAAATCATACGGTTTCACATCGGTAAGGCTTCCGAGCTTTCCCTTGCCATAGTATCCGTCATCATCCGAATAGAATCTGACAGAGGTTTTATGATATACAGCAAAGAAATACTGATACTCGCCAATCTCATCAAAGGAAACGGTCACAGACCATTTCTGGATTCCGTCCTTCGCAGCTCCGTCCTTTTCCATCGCCTTATTTTCAGCAGAATTCTTTTTGAAAATCAGGGAAACCTTCGTGATATCCTCTCCCGTCGCAATCGTAAATTTCACATCCGTCGCTGTCGGAACTGCACCATAAAGACTTTTATACGCTGTACTCTTTGAGTCATAAACAATCTTTGCTTCCTCCTCACACCAGCTTTCTGCATCATGATAATAGATTCCATAGGAAGGTGCAAAATAAAATGTCACATCCTTCTCTTTTTCTAAAGTAAACGGTTCAAAGGCATACTCCGTTTTCTGCCCTGCGGTATCCACCGTTAATTTTGCTGCTGCATAGGTCCCTGCAGGAAGAGATATTTTTTTCGAATAGATTCCGGTCAGTCCGCTGTCCTCTAAACTTGTCTTCTCTCCAGCCCCTTCTAAAATCACATCAGAAAATACATAATTTAAAGAAGTCACGGAAAGATGCGATTCATCATTATAATAAACGGTCACATCCTGTGTCTCCGGTACAGAAAGGCTGTAGTTCGAGCCGTCCTGTTTTCCTTCCGCGCCATAGTTTTCTGCCCAGCTTCCGGCTGCCGCAATCTTATATTCATAATTTGCTGCCGGTACATTCTGAAATGTATAGGCATAAAGTCCATTTCCCTGATACGTCATCTGATTGGATGCTGCATCCCAGCTTGGTCCCGGAAATGTACCCGGCACATAAAGGTCACGGCCGGTATATGCCTCCTTTTTAAAGTTTGAATATTCCTTGTCCCCGACTTTCACGGTTCCCTGGCTGCTATCCAGTGTTTCTGCGCCATCGACCGTATAATAGTACACGATATCTGCTGCCGCATCTCCAAAGGAAACCGCATCGCTCACATAAAGACCTGCCTTTGTTTCTGTAAGCTCTGTACTTTTAAACTCCGGCGTTTCTGTCTTTTCCGCATAAAAGAGAACCACCTTTTTCCCCGCATCTGCAGCCATCTGAAATGTAACAGAACCATTTGCATTTGAAATCACCTTGCCGCCCACAGGAGTCGGTGTCATTCCTAAAAATTTCGCCGTGGCTTCATTATCATTTACAGAATCATAGAGCTTTTCACTCACGGTATCATAAACAAAGGTGACAAAGGCATCCTCCGTAAGCGTCAGATTGATATTGTCCCCTTCATACCAGTGATTCGTATGGTCAAAGACACATTTATAGCCATAAGTCCCTGCCTTTAAAGACATCGTATAGACATATACTGACGGTGTCACCATATGAAATTCATATCCCGTGGTATCTGTCGTCCATGTATTCTCCGTTCCGCGAACATCTCCAATCAGGGAAATATCTTTATCAAATTTTGATGTCACATCATCATAGAGCTTTCCGTTCGGCTCATCACAGACCACCGTAAAGGAAGTGCTTCCCTTTGGAAGCGTGACCTTGACATTGTCACCATTATATCCGGTTGCACCCACGTTATAATCCCAGCCGTCATCAAATGCGACCTTATACTCAATGGTGGTATCAGCATCCAGTGCTGCAAAGGAAAATGTCCCACGGTAAAGTCCACCGCCTACGTAGTGAAGCTCTGCATTTGCATCTGCCGGATCCCAGTTCGCAATGGCTTTTTCAAAATTTACTCCGGTAAAATCTCCGGTAAACGCTGCGGTATGGATCAGCGCATCATTTACGTAATCCTTTACCTCTTTATCATCGGCACTAAAATACACGGTTCCTTTTTCTGCCAGCTTTACTTCTTTGGTGGTATATTTTTCCTCACCATTTACCAGAATTTTCGCTGTATAAGTACCCGCGTCCAGTTCTTTCGCATACTCATACACTCCGTTATAATACGTTTCCATCGGATAAATACTGTCACCAAGCTTTATCTGCACCAAATCTGTCGGTGACATATTTGTACCTGCTGCATATTCCTCCTTCGTGTCCGTCTCTGCTGCCTTTCCCACACATCCTGGTAACGAAACTGCGGTAATCGTCATGGCAAAAGCCAAAACCATACTGCATGCGCATTTGCCGATGCGATGACCATTCCATGTTCTTCTCCTCATAATCGCCCTTCCTTTCCTTTTCATAGATGACTGTGATTTGCTCTTTAAACCAAACGTAAATTTTCGAATTGGTATTTTCGTAAATTTTCGTTTTGTATTTTCATTTTAGCGCACATCCATAGAAAGTGCAATTGTGCAAACTATATAAAAATTTTTCTCCGGTTTTGTGCAAAAAATACAAAATATGCTGATGTCCGGGCTGCAGGAAGCAACGGTTTCCGTGAAAGAAAAAAAGGCAATCCACTATACTCCAATGGATTGCCTTTATATGTATGTATTTATATAAGATGCCGTAAAAAAAAACCATCCTCTTAAAACATATCCGGTACAGATAATTCGGATTACTTATGAAAATTTCACTTCCAGTCCCTCAAGAACACTTTGAATAAGCTTAAAATGATTATCTCTTGTCCAAACGACTATTCCTTTTGTAATTGCTATGGTAGCAATTACCGCATCTGTAAATGAAACTGAAATTCCATGTGTTCTCAATTTATATAAATTCTCACCCAACATCTGCCATCCTGATATCCCAAGATCTTCTTCATCAAATGCATCAAGCATAGCCGTCATGCTTCTCAAATGTTTTTCCGATATAGCCCCATGAAGTAATTCAGCTCGAACAACACCACAAACAACAACATCTTCACTTTCAAAGATATATCCCAAATCCTCACTTTTATTTTTCCAATAATCAATAAATATATTACTGTCAGGCAATAATCTCAAATCATACTCCTCTCCCGCAAATCACGAATTGCGTCTGCGTCTATCCTCATTCGCCCTGCAGACTGCAGAAAAAGATTCTTTTTTTCTTCTTTTGTCATGGATTCTATCGCATCCAGATTTAATTTATCTACAATATCAACTTCTGCCGCCTCTGCTAACTGCTCTATCGCCTCATTACCAATATCATTTTTCCCTTGCCTTTTGAAATCCCCGGCAGACATTGTTTGAAGACTATCAAACATATCTAGAAAAAAACGGATTCCCGCCTCAGACATCTGGTCAATTCTTTTATACGCTTCCTGTCGAAGTGTCATCTCATCACCCTCTCTGCAATTCTTTATTATTTTATTGATACAATTTTCTCCTGATATCATCGTAAATTCCCTGACATCCTATTTCTGCTGCCCATAGACTCATAATAACACAATTTATAAACAAAAAACAAGCATTTCCCCTCACCTACTGAAATAATAATAATGTGTTACTGTTATTCAAAGTAACAGGGTTTCCAATTTAAATCACGGACAAACCGTCCGCAAGTGGTAACACATACCGCCCCAAATCCCTGATTACCCCTTTCTCCGTAATAAATGCTGTAATCAAAGAATGATCTGTCACATCAAATGCAGGATTATACACCTTTACTCCGTCTGCGGTCATTTTTTTCTGATACCACATCGTGGTAACCTCTGTTTCCTCCCGCTGCTCAATCGGAATCTCCGCTCCTGTCTTTGTCTGAAAATCAATGGTGGAAAATGGTGCACAGACATAAAAAGGAATTTGATAATAATTCGCTAAAATCGCCACAGCACTCGTTCCGATCTTATTCGCCGTATCTCCGTTTGCAGCCACTCTGTCACATCCTACCAAAACGGCATTTATGTTTCCCTGTGCCATAAGGGAAGCAGCCATATTATCACAGAGAAGCGTGACATCGATTCCTGCAGACGCAAGCTCAAATGCGGTCAGTCTCGCCCCCTGTAAAAGCGGTCTGGTTTCATCCGCATAAACTTTAAAATCATATCCTTTTTCCTGTCCGATGTAAAGCGGAGCTGTCGCCGTTCCGTATTTACAGGTCGCTAACTGTCCCGCATTACAGTGCGTCAAAATTCCATCTCCCTTTTTTAATAAAGACAGTCCATTTTCCCCGATTTTTCTGCAGACCTCGATATCTTCCTTTTTCATCAAAAATGCTTCCCGCTTTAAGCACTCTTTTAAATGACGGATGATTTCTGTATCATTCTTAACATTCCCCCATTCCTTTTCACAGCTTCGAACCAGCCGTTCCAAAGCCCACGAAAGATTTACCGCTGTCGGCCGGGAGGAATTTAAATACTCCTTTTTCTCCTTTAGCTGCCTGAAAAAATCCTCCACCGATTCTGCAGAAATTCTCTCCGCGACTGCTGCCAGCCCAAATGCTGCTGCCACCCCGATTGCCGGAGCACCCCGCACCTTTAAAAGATAAATCGCTTCCCAGATTTCTTCTGCCTCCGTCAGTGATAAAAAAGACACCTCTCCCGGAAGCTTCGTCTGGTCTATAATCACAAGCGCATCCTTTTTCTCATCATAATCCACGGTTTCAAAATTTAATCCTGTCATTCTGCTTCTCCTGTAATCCCCGTCTTCTTTTCTCTCTTCATCGTTACTTCACAGCTGTCACAAGCCCATCTTCCGACCTGTGCAAAGCACAGATTCTGCCTTTACCACAGATGAAAGAACCGTTCCCTTACCTGCACAAATGATCGATCCATTCAAAAAGCTCCCCAGGGTAATCCGCTTCACAGTGCGGCTGCTCCCAGAAAAGCTCATATGCAGCATCTTTCCCTGCATTCATAAGCTTTAGAGCCAGCGAAAGATTTACAGAAAAAGATGTATCTGCATCGGAAGCACCCACGCACACCCTGTAATGTCTGGTACTGCTCCTGTCATCCTCTGTTCCGATAAACTGAAACGGGTTCAGAAGATACTCCCTGCGGGCAAGCTCCCTATCGTCCTCTGCTCTCTTATATGCTTCATAATATTTTTCATATTCCTCCGGAAAGCTGTCCTTTAACTGTAAAATCAGCCCTGCAATCTCCGGATTCGAGCCCTCCGGCCGAAAAACACCGCCTTCTTCCATATAAGCCCCTGGTACATAAATGCTCAGCCGCTGAAACGCCGGCTGCTTTGCCTTGTCCGTATAAATAATATCCTCCAGACACCATGCATCAAATTTCTCATCATAGAACCACTGCTGCTTTACTTCGCTAAGCTCCATGGTTCGATTCGTGATTTTCATTTCCATAAAAAACCTCCTTCTCCGCACACCGGCAAATACTCCTTTTTTTCAGATCTCTCCCATGCACTCATGATACCAATGGCAGCACATATGTCACCCAAAGCCAGCTAAGCGGCATAACCATAATCATCGACGGAATCATATCTGCGACAGGAAACATCTTAACCTGAATCATCCGAAATCCGGTCGCCAGCATAATAAATCCCCCACATGCCTTAGCTGATTCCCATGCCCATAGAGCAGGCACCAAAAATCATATTTAACTTCTCCTTAAAATCTGCCTGCAGTTTGTCCCCCATACCTGCTCCAATGATGCCGCCCACTATTACAGATAATACATTTATCATGATACCTATTGGCATATTTCACCTCTCCAATCTACAGTTTTTGGGGTATTTCAGTCTTCCCTATTGTGTTAAAATTATCAATTCCCCATCCTGATTTACTTCCCGCTGAAGCAGACAGACCTGATTATTTCTGGTATCCAGAAGGAATCGATTTTGTTCCCGGTCAACCGTGTAAACCATCCCCTCGAACATGGATGCACTCAGTAAAAAGAACCCCGGAATACGGTCATCCTGATGCTGTATGATTCTAACTTTTGGATAAATTAAACTTCCAAACGGCAAATCCATCTCGTACAGATTCCCATCCGTTCTTCCTCCAAATCCCGAAAAACCAATGCCCTCTTTCAACAATCTTACGCTCGGAAGACGTAACAACATCTGTTCGCTTTTTGTCCACATGGATATTCTCGCTCCCGTGTCTAGCAGAGCACTGCATCCCGGAAATATCTGATCCATCAAAATCAGCGGTCTTGTAGATTTCTTTTGAAGTTTAAATGTTTCTATCATGCTACCAAGTAATCCCCCCCATGTCGAACACCTCATTCGGTGTTGTAAAATACGGACGCACATCCTTCCCATCCATAGCCATTTCTGCAAGCTCACTGGCGGTTTTATCCGTATATGTCACTTCTGCTGTCTTAATATTCGCACCATCTTCCTCAAATTCCACGTTCGAAAGCCCTATCCACTTCTTCGGATATTTTTTCGCCATTTCAGCAGTCGTCATCCTCATGCTAACACCTTCTTTCCAAAACTGATCATGCATTCTGATACAATTATCATACCATAATTAAAACTAAAAAACCATGCAAAATTCAATTCTTATTATTATATCAAAACCAAAGACCTTGCATCCATTTATATCGCAATATCGCGATTTTACAAAGTCGTATTTCCTTCTTTCTTTTTCATAAAAATTTTGCTAAAATAGAACCACTTGAAAAAAGAAAAAAGGAGACGCCACCATGTCATTTCACAACCCGAAAATTTTTTTAAACTTCCTGAAAAGTAAAAAAGCTTCTGAAAAAAACTGGCAAAAAAATCTTTCCCTGTTTCAGACTCTCGACACATTTCCTCTCCCTGATTTTTCGAACTGCCACCTCCCGGACGGAAGATGCAGCTGCATGACACCACAGGGAATCTGCACTACGGAACATTATATTTTAGTCACTGCCTACTGTAATATCAAACGATTTCAAAAGGAACTGAAAAATGCACAGGAAAGCAAAGGCACTGAATCCCAAAAAGACTCCACCCAGAAGCTCTATGACAAAATAAAATCAGAAAATGTACATCCTTCCTGCATCATGGTCTTTGATAAAGAAAGCCACCGGTATCTGGCACTTTTGGAACTGCCGGATCAAAACCATGTGGGCGGAATCACTTATGACGGCACATATATCTGGATTGCCAAAAGTACCTCGAACTGCCTCAGTATGATTACAGAAAAGGATTTAAATCATCTCGTAAAGTATTTGATTTCTAAAAAGACGGCACCCGGAAAAATGCAAAATATCATGTCCGCAGATGCACGGAACCAAATCCAGCATTTCCAAAAAGAACCTGTTCCGAGTGCAAAAATCGACTATTTCCAAAAAGAAATTCCCTGTGATATGACTGCCAGCTTTGTCACCTTTTTTTCCAAAAGGATCTGGGTCGGTTTCTGTGCGCCTGCAGGAAAAAAAGGGATGCTTTGCTCCTTTCAGATACAGAAAAATCCGCAGGAGCACAAGCATCCTTTTTCCCTGATTCCCGACAGGAAATTTAAAATCCCCGCAAAAGCAAATGGTGCTTCCTTTTATGAAAACCAGGCAGATGGCAAAAGCAAAATTTATCTGTTTTTAAGTATCTCCGGTGGCAGAAAAAAAGCTTCCGACATGCTCATTTATCGCATCAAACATGCATATCCGCTATTACTGCACCGTTTTACCCTGCCGCCACTTTTAGAGGAGAGCTGCATAGATGCAGATATCCTTTACACACTCTATGAATCCTCCTCCCCTGCATACCGGGATGTCCCGGGAAATTCCTGCCCGTTTCCGGTAGATGTAGTAAGTATGGCAGATGTAAAAAACTTTTTATGAAATCTTTGCCGAAAAACTTCTGCCAATCTTCCAGCTTGCCGCCTCTCTCCTCTCGCCGATAAAATTTCTGTAGATTCCTTCCTCCCGCATCAGCTCCTCGTGCTTTCCTCTCTGCACAATCTTCCCATGGTCTACGACAAAAATCTGATCTGCTTTTTCCACTGTTTTCAGCCTATGCGCAATCATGATTACCGTCTTCTCCTTTGTAAGTGCATCAATCGCCTGCATCAGTTCATTTTCATTTTCAGGATCTACATTAGATGTAGCTTCATCCAGGATGATAACCGGCGCATCCTTT
>JAFVAA010000187.1 GCA_017476305.1 Lachnospiraceae bacterium | reverse complement strand
TTCCAACTGATTCTCCAGACGATAGCATTCCTTCTCTAAATCTGTCTTATGTGCAGAAAGCTCCTCCCTCTTTTCAAAGAAATTCTTATTCTGTTCGCTTAGGGCTTCCCTGTTTTTCGTAATATCCTGGATCTCATTTTCCAGAGAAGCGATATTTTCCTGCAGAGCCAAAAGCTTTTTCTGTGCATCCAGAATTTCATTTTCCTTTGAAAGCACGGTACTATCTACCGTTTTCTCACTTTCATGTGCCTCGTTCAACTCTGCCGCGAGAGAAGAAATCGTCTCACTGATACGCTCCAGATTCGTATCTGCAAACTCTACCGACTGCTCTTTTGCCTGTATCTCCAAAAGCAAAGTAGAATTTTTCTGCTCCTCGTCACTCAGCTTGTCCCTTAAAGCACCAAGCTCTTTTTCCATCTGCTCCATGTGCTCTTTCCGTGCTCTGCTCTGTTCCTCATTTGTTTCCACACGTTCCTTGATTTCTTCGATTTCTTTCTCCAGACGCTTCTGTTCTTCCTCGACTTCCTGTCGCTCCAGGCGGATCAGTCCTAAATCCTCCTCATTTTTCTCCAGATCCGAAGCTGCCCTGTCATATTGGAGCTTTGCCGTATTCTGCTTAATGCTTAACTCCTGTCTGAGCTTATTATGCGCCTGCACCTGCTTCGTAAGTCCATCCTTCTTTTCTTCATTGAGACGGATATCCTCTCTGAGCTTGTCCCTTTCTGCCTTTAAATCATTCGTCTTTTGCTCCAGGTCCTCCATCTCACGACGTCTTCCGAGCAGGTTCTGATTGTTCTTAAAAGCACCACCGGACATCGAACCACCCGGATTTAAAAGCTCTCCCTCTGTCGTCACGATACGGATCGTATGATGATATTTATTCGCTAAAGCAATCGCATGATCGATATGATCGACCACCACAAACCGCCCTAAAAGATATTCCACGAGACCTGTATACTCCTCATCCGCATCCACGAGTCTTGACGCCATCCCGATGACTCCTGGCTCCGATAAAATATTTCCGGAGAGATTCACCGGCTTATTTTTCATATTCGTCAGGGGCAGAAAAGTAGCCCTGCCATACCGGTTCTTCTTTAAAAAGCCAATCATTTCCTTCGCTGTCTGCTCATTATCTGTCACGACATTCCGAATGCTCCCCCCAAGTGCCGTTTCCACCGCTACTTCATACTCCTTTTTCACACGAACGATATCTGCGACCACGCCTACAATCCCCGGAACCCGGCTTTTCTGTTCCATAATCCTCTGGATGCTCTGTCCATATCCCTCATATCGCTCTGTCAGATTGCGCAGCGACTCCAGCCTTGAATTTTCGATATGATACTGCTTCTGCACCCTCCGATGCTCCATCTCCATATCTTCATTTTCTTTTTCTATCGTCTGAATGGAATTGCGAAATTCATCAATCGCTGCAAGCACACCGCTTAATTCCTTCGAAACCGCTTCAAACGCTTCTTTCTCTTTTTCCAAAACCTCCTCAAAGCCTGCTGCTTCTGTTTTATTCTCAAGAATCTTTTTCGTAACCTCTGCTTTTTTTATGTTATTTTGCTCTAAAAGAGTCGCAATTCTCTGCTCATCTGCCTTTACATCCGTATTGGCATCTAAAAAAGAAAGCATGTCCTCATTGCACTGATTGATGGCGTTTTGCAGTTCTTCCGACTTTTTACTTTTTTCCTCTATTTTCTCCTGTAAAAGCTCCTTCCTTTTTAAAAGGTCCTCATGAGCTTTATCCGTTTCTCCCTTCTCCTTCAGGTACCCCTCTCTTTCCTGCATGGCAGCTTCCATCTTTTCCTGCAGGGAAGAAAGCCTTTCTGCGCTGTCCTCTTTATTTTTCTTCAGCGTAGAAATCTGCTCTTCCAAAAGCTTGATATTTCCCTCTGCCGTACTGAAAGAAACCCTGTTTTCGGATAAATATTCCTGCTTCTCCTCCAGACTTTTATTCTGCTCCTCTAAAAGCCTTTCGACCGCTATATACTCCTCCTTCGTCTGGTCGAACTCCTTCGCCGCCTCTTCTAAATCATGGGAAGCAATCTCCTGACGATTTTTCGTTTCCTCCATCTCCTTATGGATTCTGTCATAGTCTGCTAAAAACATATGGATGTCGAGATTTTTAAGCCTGTCCCTGTAGCTAAGATAATCTCTTGCCTTTTCCGACTGCTCCTTTAAAGGACCTACCTGCTTTTCCAGTTCGGATAAAATATCCTCAATTCTCGTCAGGTTCTGGCGTTCCTCCTCCAGATTTTTCTCCGAAGCCGCTTTTCTTTTCTTGAACTTCACAATCCCTGCCGCTTCATCGAAAAGCTCCCGTCTTTCCTCCGGCTTTCCGCTTAAGATCTTATCGATCTGTCCCTGACCGATGATGGAATAGCCTTCCTTTCCGATTCCGGTATCTAAAAGAAGCTCCTGTACATCCTTTAACCTGCAGGAAGCTCCATTTAACAGATATTCACTCTCACCGGAACGGTACACCCTTCTGGCAATCTTTACCTCTTCATACGGTACATTTAATTTATGATCCTCATTATTGATCGTAAGTGCCACATAAGCATAGCCAAGCGGCTTTCGCATCTCCGTTCCCGCGAAGATGACGTCCTCCATCTTCGATCCGCGGAGCTGCTTCGCACTCTGCTCCCCCAGCACCCAGCGGACCGCATCCGCTACATTACTCTTTCCACTGCCATTCGGTCCCACGATCGCCGTAATTCCGTTATGAAATTCAAACACCAGCTTTGTCGCAAAAGATTTAAATCCGTGTACCTCAATACTTTTTAAATACATTTTTACCTCATTCCTTGTACTATTTTCCCTCTAATAACAGAATCGCCTGATACGCTGCCGCCTGCTCTGCCTTTTTCTTCGTCCTTCCGGAAGCCTCTGCAATACACTTTCCATCCAAAAGAACCCCCACGAAAAACGATTTGTTATGATCCGGTCCTTCTTCCTTTAAAAGTACATATTCTAACTTTTCATGCTCTCTTTGCACAATCTCCTGCAGATATGTCTTACTATCATAGAACAGTTTTTTCTTCTCAATGTCCTTTAAAACGAACTGCTCCACATATTCCTTCGCCCTCCCAAAACCACCATCCAGATACACGGCTCCGATGGTCGCTTCCATGGCATCCGAAAGAATAGAGTCTCTCTCCCTCCCACCGGTCATATCTTCGCCTTTTCCCAGTAAAATAAAATCCCCCAGTCCGATTTCTCTCGCACAAAGTGCCAGCGTCGGTTCACAGACATAGCTCGCCCGAATCCTTGACAGATCTCCCTCCGGCTTCTTCGGATTGTTCAGATAAATATATTCGCTGGATACCAGCTCTAAAACAGCATCTCCTAAAAATTCCAGTCTTTCATTGCATTCATATCTTTTGAGTCTCTTTTCATTTGAAAAGGAGCTGTGTGTCAAGGCAGTAACCAAAAGCTCAGGATCTGCAAACTGATATCCTATCTTCTTCTCAAATTCCATGATTTTTTCCTGCTTCATGCGTTCCTCCCGTTCAAAAGCCTATTTTTTCCCCCGGTAACGATCCAGGCAAGCCTGAATCATCCTTTCCCTTTTTTAAGACTAACCCACATTGATCATTTTCAGTACATCCTCTACGGTATCGATATCCTTTATCATCTCGTCCTCAATCACAATATCAAACTCCTCCTCAATTCCCATGATGATCTGGAAGATTTCCAGAGAATCTGCTCCCAGATCGTCAATAAAGGAAAACTCTGGTTTGATTTCCTCTGCCTGTAAGGACAGCACCTCTGCAATGATCATTTGGAGTTTTTCTAATTCCATGTCTTCTCCTCCCCATTTCCGCCCAAAATACTATACTCAGTAACGAAAAACCTGCCTTTTTATACTCATGTTATCCTCAGTGACGGAATT
>JAFVAA010000186.1 GCA_017476305.1 Lachnospiraceae bacterium | reverse complement strand
TGTAGAGATCGGTTATGGAGGAACCTTTACGAAAGAGAAGACGACGAAGGTGGCGACGGTTCCTGTGGGCTATGCGGATGGGTATCCGAGGTGCCTTTCCGGAAAAGGCTATGTGCTGATTCACGGAAAAAGAGCGAATATCTTAGGACGTGTCTGTATGGATCAGTTCATGGTCGATGTGACGGAGATTCCGGATGTGAACGTGGGAACAGAGGTGACGCTCTTTGGAAAAGATGAGGAGGCAGAAATCAGTGTGGAGGAAATTTCCGAGATGGCATATTCCTTTAACTATGAATTTGTCTGTGATGTCGGAAAGCGGGTACCCAGGGTGTACTATAGAGGTGGTAAGGTGGTCGGAACGAAGGATTTTTATGTAGAGTTTTAGGGAATTTTATAAAACCATGTAAATGTATAATGCACCAATGGCATCTTGTATATGCCTGTTTTCCTGTGAATGGCAGCCGGATATAGTCTGGCATCATGAAAATTTGATTTCATATACAATTAAAATCATCAAAAAATGGAATACTTCTCTCAAAAGTGGAAAAGATAGGGAATAGAAGAAAAATACAGAGCATATGTGAACAGTAACGAAATGGAAATACATTTCATTCGTGAGTATATCTTGGATTTACAGATAAAAAGCTGCAAAAATTTTTATGAGACAGGAGTGTGAATATTTTGGTGATTAAAAGAGGGGATATTTTTTTCGCGGATTTAAGACCTGTGGTCGGTTCGGAGCAGGGGGGAGTCAGACCGGTTCTGATCATACAGAATGACGTGGGAAACAGGCATAGTCCGACGGTGATCTGTGCGGCAATTACATCCAGAATGAATAAGGCAAAGCTGCCGACACATATTTCACTCGATATGCACAAATATGACCTGATGAAAGATTCGGTGATTCTTCTGGAGCAGATCCGGACGATAGACAAATCCAGACTAAAGGAGAAGGTCTGCCATCTGGATGATGAGATTTTAGAGAAGATTAATGAGGCACTTTGCATCAGCTTGTCCCTGGAGCAGAAATCGGTTTGTTAGAGGACAGGAATGTGAAAATGGCAGAATTGGTTACAAAAGAGTAGGACAGGCTTCTTTTTTTGGAGCCTTTTTTGAGGTTCAGAGACAGAGGTTGTGCTTCTTCTGAAAAACACGGGTTGAAAACTCTGAAAAGCACCAGTTGGAAACTCTGAAAAGTACGGGTTGAAAACTCTGAAAAACACCGGTTGAAGCTTGATTATTCGTAAAAAAGGGCATATACTGACATAGGAGGCTTAAATAAGCAGCATCTTATCAGAGTGGAGGCGGCAAGGATTCCAAATGATTTAACCACATTTGGATTTCTTTTTGAGGCATTATGTGAACATGATTTAAAAATATATGCATCCAGTCATGATGGGGATTTGTTTCACTTTAGGGATGACAGGGGAAATGAGATAGATGCGATCGTGGAGCTTCCCGATTGAAGATGGGGAGCGTTTGAGATTAAATTAGGTGCAAAACAGATTGATGCAGCAGCAAAGGAATTGTTGAAGATGAAAAAAATATTTGAGAAAGAGGGAAAAGCTCCGGATGTACTGTGTGTGATCTGTGGAATGAGCAATATTGCATATAAAAGACCGGATGGTGTTTTTGTGGTACCGATTACGGCACTTAGGGACTAAGGAAATGGAGGAAACTGGTTCGTGAGAATAACGATACTTTGTGTGGGAAAAATTAAGGAAAAATACTTTTCGGATGCGATTAAGGAGTATACAAAGAGGCTTGGCAGATATTGCAGGTTAGAGATAGTCGAGTTGGCAGATGAGAAAACAACGGAGAATGCTTCTAAGCGTGAGGAGGAGTTGGT
>JAFVAA010000185.1 GCA_017476305.1 Lachnospiraceae bacterium | reverse complement strand
TCAAATATCTTCCGGAGGATAAAGTGCAGTTAAAAAGCATGGCTCCTGTCCCGGATGACGGGGCAGCTGGTAAAAAAAGTGATGGAAATACGGATAGGTCTGGCAGTACCAATGAGCTTCCGGAATGGCTGGCTGCATCCGGTGTCCTTGATACAAAGGAAGGCCTTAAAAGATGCGGTACGGCAGAGGTCTATGCAGATGCCGTGAAGGAATATGTGGAGAATATCATGGATACGGCAGATGAAATCGAGAGGCTTTTTCAGGCAGAGGACTGGAACAATTATACGATCAAGGTACATGCCTTAAAAAGCACCTCTGCGATCATCGGTGCCACAGAGGTTTCAGAGAAGGCAAAGGAACTGGAGGCGGCAGGAAATGTGGGAGATATCCATACCATACGGGAGAATACCGCCCCGCTTCTTGAAGAATACCGAAGACTTTTTGAAACGCTGTCCGTGCCTGATAAGAGCAAGAGCCGTGACGGGCTTCCCGTGATCTCCATGGAGCAGCTTTCTGAGGCTTATGAGGCGGTGAAGGAGATTGCATCTGCTTTTGATTATAAGGGTGTGAGTGATGTGATGAAGGCTCTGGAGGAGTACCGGATTCCACCAGAGGAGGCAGACCGGTATGAGAAACTGAGGAAGGCTGTGAAGAATATGGATTGGGATGGGATAGTAGATCTATGATGGTCCGGGTGTACTTAAAGCGGCAGGAAATACTGTCAATCATATAAAAAGGAGGAGAATGTATCATGCAGGAAATGGGAACAAAGCTTTTATTGGTCAAAGAGGAGGATTCTTTTCTGTTTCATGCACTAAAGAACAGATTAGTGGAAAGCGGTTATGAAGTAGTGGATGTCTCTCCGGATGTGGAAAGCTTTTCAAAATATGCGGAAGATGCAGAAATCTGTCTGGTCTATTTAGGGAAGTATGCAGAGAAATCCGATGCGATTTTTCGGGAACTGGTGAAGTTTGGTGAGAAAAAGAAAAATGCGGTCTGGCTGATCGGCACCATTGGGGAGGTCAGTGCGGTAAAGAACCGGATTGAGGAGACAGCCGGCTGGAAATCCTATAAAAGACCGATAAATTTAGATGCCCTGACATAGGATCTGGCGGTATTTTGTGAGAAGAAAGAAAAATCAGACGAGATAAGGACCATCCTTATGGTGGATGATGATGTGCTGTTCTTAAAGATGATGGCGGAGTGGTTAGATGAAAAATATAAAGTGGTTACCGTGACATCCGGAATGCAGGCGATCACCTATCTTGCAAACAATACACCGGATCTGATCCTTCTTGACTATGAAATGCCGGTGACACCGGGACCGCAGGTCATGGAAATGATCCGGAGTGAGCCGAAGAATAAGGAAATCCCTATTATGTTTTTGACAGGGAAGAATGACAGGGAGAGCGTGGAAAGTGTTTTAGGGCTGAAACCGAACCGTTATTTATTAAAATCTATGGGGCGTATGGAGGTATTGAGGGCGCTGGATAATTTTTTTGAAAAATAGCAGTTACGATACATTGTACCGGAAATCTGATATAACCGGTCTGTCAAGTTTTTTCTAATGGCATGAGAGGAGTTATATGGAGTATATAAGGAACGGTCATGGATGGCGAGGGAGGAATGGATATGAAGGAATTGGAAATCGAGGCAAAAAGAGCGAATCTTGACAATGTGCTTGCATTTGTGGATGGGGAGCTTGAAAAGGTGGACTGTCCTGTGAAAATACAGATGCAGATTGAGATTGCCGTAGAGGAAATCTTTGTGAACATTGCCAGCTATGCCTATGAAAAGGAAAGGGGAAGTGCAGTCATCCGGGTGGAGATGGAAAAGGAGCCGCTAACGGCAGTCCTGACCTTTATAGATCATGGGATTCCATATGATCCTCTGGCAAAGGAAGATCCGGATGTCACGCTTTCTGCAGAAGAGAGAAAGATCGGAGGACTGGGAATTTATATGGTAAAGAAAAGCATGGATGATATTCATTATGAGCATAAGGATGGGAAAAATATTTTGATGTTTAGAAAAAGGTTAGAGTAAACAGAAAGAGAGGGGATTCCTTAACTTAGAAATCTGTCAAAATGAAAAAGTAATTTTTGACAGGATCCTTATAGTTATAGTTTTTTATAAAATTATGCAGGCTGATGGGCAGTAGGTTTGTTACGAAAAATCGTAGCGGATTTCTGCCCTTTTTTCGTATATCTGAAATTTTATTTTTGTAATGGAGGGATGTCTAAGGAAAAATCAGGTTATAACAAGTCACATAGTTTACTGTTAAAAATAATATACATATTGGTTAGTCTGTTTTATGGTAAATGGGGGCATTGATGGAGAAAAAACTGTCAATGCTTTTGTTGAGGTTTGGATAGTGAATGAAATATTTTTTGCCTGGTTTTTGGCATAACACAAATTGCAAATGCGAAGCATTTATTTTAGAATAATTTTCGATTTTGATAATGTAAATCGTTGTAAATCAGAGTCCTTCATCGTGTAATGTTTATAGAAGTAAAGACCAGAACAGAATAGCAGGTTACAGGAGGCGGTAGCATGAATGAGACAACAAAAGAGATTACCAAAGTGAGGATGGAAAAGGCTCTGGAAAAGTTCCTGTGGGAAAATGAGGATTATGTAGAAAGCCGGAATGAATACCATAAATATTTTGGTGAGCTGAAGGAAAGATTAAGCGGCAGCAAAGAGGATGAAGCGTTTTTGATGAAATTTGATGAGGTGATAGGAGCTTACAGCAGCCGATATGAAGAAACGATTTATTCTCTTGGTTTTCATGATGGTCTGGGGATGGGAATGGAACATACGGAGTATCAGAAAGGCAGTATACAGGAGAAAAAGGGATGTGGAGAGTTTACGGAAAAGGACATGATACATCTGATCTATATGTATGATGCGTACAGAGAGCTGTGTACGGTTCTTTTTGGAGTTGTCATAGCACCGGAGTTAAAGGATGGGGTAATCGGGGCATTCAGCCGGGCGTTTACTATGATCGAAGAGCATGTTCCTGTAGAAAAGAGGAGGGGAGAATATTCAGAAGAGGACAGGATCTTAGGGGACAGAGAGAAAAGCCCGGAGGAAAAGGCGAAACTTCTGTTATGTTAATGAAAAATAGGAATTTTTTGCAAAAACGGCCTCTCATTTTGTAAAAATGGCGGTAAGGGCTGAAACAGTCCATGCCAGTCTATAAACTGATAAAATAGAACTGATTTGCTGCCCATCAATCAGGTCGGTTTGTAGCAGATAATCGCGGCATAGGACATGTCAAAAATTAGGGAATGAATTGTTCTGTTTTGATTTATTCATGAAGCAGAAGCTGCCATTGCTTAATTTTTGTGTGTCCTTTTTTTCGTGATGTAGGAATATGGAATAAATTCCGCTAATATTTCAGCAAGATGGAAATGTAATAATATCCTGTTATTCTTCTTGGAAAAAAGTGTATCACGCGCTAACATTTTAATCTTGCAAATCGTCCTTTCTTCTGTTATACTTCACTTATCAGTATCAAAGATTGTATAAATAATCTAAAGTATTCGGGTTTACAGAGTGTCTAAGGAAAGCTCCTTTCTGGGAGAAGATTCTTTAGGCACTTTCTTTGTTTCCGGATGTTCTTTTCAAGGGAACATCATCTGAAAAATTCAAAAAAATAATTTAAAAACAAAACGGTTTGAGAGAGAAACACAAAGGGAATATCAGGTTCTTTTTGTGCTTTTTTTCTGTTCAAAATCTGTTAGAACTGCGAAAGCAAAGTCTTTCGTTTTCTATAAAAATAAGTGTGAAAGTTGTGGCTGTTTCAGAAAAAAGAATAAAGCTTGTGCCTGTTCTTTCATTTTGAAAATACAGAAATGACTTCACGCAGAAAGGAAAAGAGGTGAGAAGGTGATCCTATATTTAGAAGCAGAGACCGATATTCCTGATCTGGTGATCGACTTTATTGAAGTCCGGCTCAGTTCAGGAAAAGTGGTCTCCCTGAACTGGGATGAAAGCGGGATAGAACCGATGGCAGGAAATGCCTACTATGCTGTCTACGAAGGCGTGTACTTTGATGAGGAGTATGCGAACGGCAGGGTAGGAGAGCTTATCGGAATGCAGGTGGTCCATGTGGAAACGTATTCCGATTCCGGACAGACCGGTTCTATCTGTATCAAAAAAATGCTGTTCGAAGATGGCGGCAGGATGCTGGCATTTGAAGAACCATTCTGGCAGAAGGAAGCGGAATAGGGTGGATGAAAGCATTCCAGTCTATGGCTGCCGGAAAAAAGAAACTCAAAAAGAAAGGAGACAGGAATGAAAAGAGATAAAAAACAATCTCTTAGAGAAAAATCTTCAGAAGAAAAGCTCGTGGATGAGATCAGAGGTTTAGGAAGGACGTATGGGCTGAATGAGGTCTTTACTACCTTCTTAGAACTGTTCGCGACAGGGCTTGCGATGGAAATGGATCCGATCCATGCGGAAGAAAGGAAGAAAAGGTATGAGGAGCTAGAGGCTTCTCTGGATGAGGAGGCACTTGCCTCGTATGGCAGGATGTCACTTCTCCTGATACTTGTGGCAGCGGAGAACATGGCAGATCCAAAGGACATCCTGGGAGCCGTTTATTCTGAACTCCGTTTGAACAACGAGTGGAGCGGACAGTTCTTCACACCGGATCCGGTATGCCGGGCGATGGCGATGATGACAGGGATCGGCGAAAAAAGCAGCATAGAGGAGAATGAACTGACTACCGTATGCGAACCGACATGCGGCTCCGGAGCCCTGCTCATCGCATCCATCTGGGCGATGCGGCAGAAGGGGAAACTTCCGGAGAACATGGTCTTTATGGCACAGGACATTGATATCCGCTGCGTGTGGATGGCATACATCCAGTGCTGCCTGTACCGTATCCCGGCAGTCATAAAGCATGGGAACAGCCTGACGATGGAAGTATGGTCGGAGTGGCATACGGCAGACTATCTCAGGCTCGTCATGGAAAGCTTCCGGGAAAAATCTACAGAGCGGAAGGATGCAGAAAAAGAAGAAAATTCAAAAAAGGAGGAAATTGCAGTATGAAAAAAGACAAGATCATGCGAATGAAGGAACTGGTAAACGAGATCAGGGAGGCGGACACCGCCTACTACAAGTATGATGATCCGAAGCTTACGGACCGGGAGTATGACCTTCTGGTGGATGAGCTTACGAAACTGGAATCAGAGACCGGAGTGATTCTGTCGGATTCCCCGACACAAAAGGTATCCGGGGAGATCTTGGAAGAACTGGTTCCGGTGCAGCATACCAAACCCATGCTCTCTGCAGATAAGACAAAGTCTGTGGAGGATCTGGTGAGGTTTGCAAAGGACAGGGATGTGATCCTTTCGTGGAAGCTGGACGGTCTTACCTTAGTCCTGCGTTTTTCGTATGGAAAGTTCAGACAGGCGATCACCAGGGGAAGGGAAGGCATCATCGGTGAAGATGTGACACATACCGTGAAGCATTTCCTGAATGTCCCGCTTTCCGTATCGTCGAAGTAGACCTTTAAAGTACGGGGTGAGGGCGTGATCTCATGGGAGAATTTTCATAAGATCAATGCGACACTTTCCGAACCGTAT